>CAZFKD010000214.1:0-7223 GCA_964519695.1 uncultured Spirochaetaceae bacterium | reverse complement strand
GTTGAATCCAGATGGAAAAGGCAATCGGGGTTGGGGCAGTGGGGCGGCTTGAAGGCGGTGCGGGGATCGGAGGGGGTCGGCATGACTCCGCGAAGAGCAGGGATCGTGCCGGGAACAATCAACGAGCCACGTCGCACGGCATGGCTCGCGCGGCGCCCTGCTAGCTCGCGAAGCCGAACGCCCGGCGCGCGTTCTCGACGAGGATCTTCTGCTTCGCCTCCGCCGAAAGGCCCGGCCGCTCCTCGATGCGCGCGACGAGGTCGCCTGCGAGGGCATCCGGATGCGGGTAGTCGGTCGCGAAGACGACCGATCCCTCGCCGCAGAGCGAGACGACGCTCTCGATCGTCCGCTCGCCGGGATCGCAGGAGATCACGCATTGGCGCGCGAAATACTCCGAGGGCTTCAGCGGCAGCTTCGGCATCGCCCAGCCCCAGCTCTGCGCGTGGTCGTCCATGCGCTCGAGCCAGTGGGGCAGCCAGCCGCAGCCGCTCTCGAGGAAGACGACGCGCAGGCCGGGATGGCGTTCGAGCACGCCGCCCATCACGAGGGCGAGGCAGGCGAGCTGCTCTTCGTGGGGATGCGAGGCGACGTGGCGCAGGGCGAAATCCTCGAAGCGGTCGTTGCCGGATTGCGGGACGTGCTGTGTCGTGCCTTCGTGGACGCAGAGCGGGATGTTCTCGGCTTCGAGGAATGCGTAGAGCGGCGTCCAGTCGCGGTGCAGGAGCGTCCGGCCGTTGATCGGGTTCGGGCGCAGCATGACGCCGCGATAGCCGTATTCGCGGACCGCGCGCCGGGTCTCTTCGAGCGCCGCGCGCGGATCGCCCTGGGGCGGGACGGCGACGCCGACGAGGCGCGTCGGATCGGCGCTGCAGAACTCGGCGAGCCAGTCGTCGTAGGCGCGGCAGAGGGCGATCTGCACGTCGAGGCGGGCGAGGCCCGCGAAGGTGAGGCCGAAGGTCGGGAAGAGGATCGAGCGCGCGATCCGCTGGCGGTCCATGTCGGCGAGGCGGCGCTTCGGGTCGTGGCCGCCGTCCGGGATCTCCCAGGATCCCGAGTCGGGGACGGGGATGTAGGGCATCCATTCGCCGCCCACGATCTGGCGGATGCGGCCGCTCGCGTCGATCGCCTGGCGAGGCGCGCAGTCCCGCATGCCGGCGGGCAGGCGTTCGGCGATCGCCTCGGTCGGTTCCTGGACATGGCCGTCGGCGTCGATCGTCTGGGACATGGGGGACTCCTCGCTGGGGCCGGGCAGGGCAGGGCCGGGCGACCCCGAGATAGATCGCGATTGACGAACTGTAAAGAGCGGTGGAGTCTTTCCGGATGACGACACGACGACCCCTGCACATCGCCATCATCGGCGCCGGCCCGGGCGGCCTCTGCATGGCGATCCAGCTGAAGAATGCGGGCTTCGATGATTTCGTGCTCTTCGAGAAGACGGGCGAGGTCGGCGGCACCTGGAACCACAACCGCTATCCCGGCTGCGCCTGCGACATCCAGAGCGAGCTCTACTCCTTCTCGTTCGACATCAACACGAACTGGTCGCGCCCCTACGCGCCGCAGCCCGAGATCCTCGCCTATCTCCGCGGGGTCGCGGAGCGCCATGGCGTGCTGCCCGCCTGCCGCTTCGGGATGGAGGTCGTCGGCGCCGATTGGAGCGAGGCGGCATCGAAATGGACGCTGCGCCTGCAGGACGGGACGACCCACGCCGCGGACGTCGTCGTCAGCGCCCTCGGCATGTTCAACGATCTCACCCATCCCGAGATCGAAGGCCTCGAGGATTTCGCGGGTACGACCTTCCACACCGCGAAATGGAACTGGAGCCACGATCTCGCCGGTCGCCGCATCGCGGTGATCGGCAGCGCCGCCTCCGCGATCCAGCTGATTCCCGAGGTCGTGAAGACCGCGGGCCATGTCGACTACTACCAGCGGACGGCGAACTGGGTTCTGCCCAAAGAGGACGAACCGTACTCCGAAGAGGTCCTGCGGCAGCGCGCGGCGGATCCCTCGATCGTGCTCGCCCGCAGGCAGGAGATCTACGAGACGACGGACTCGGGGACGAGCTTCCTCAACGAGACGCGCCAGCGCGAGCTCGAGGCCGTCGGCCGGGCGGTAATGGAGGTCGTCGCGGATCCCGAGGTTCGCGCGAAGCTGCTGCCGACCCATCCCTGGGGCTGCAAGCGGCCGCTCTTCTCGAACGACTACTATCCGGCCTTCGACCGGCCGAACCTCGAGCTCGTCACCGACCCGATCGAGCGCATCACGAAGTCGGGCGTCGTCGCCGGCGGCGTGCTGCGGCCCGTCGATACGCTGGTCCTCGCGACCGGCTTCGCCGCCAACCGCTATCTATCGGCGATCGACGTGCGCGGGCGGGGCGGCCTCTCGATCCAGGACGCCTGGAAGGCGGGGGCGGAGGCCTATCTCGGCGTGACGACGACGGGCTTTCCGAATCTCTTCCAGCTCTACGGCCCGAATACCAACAACGGCTCGATCATCACGATGATCGAGTTCCAGGTCGACCACGTCGTCGACCTCGTCTCGCGCATCGCAGAAGAGAACCTCGCCTGGATCGACGTCCGCAAGGACGCGATGGACGTCTACAACGAGGCGCTCCAGAAGGCGATCGAGGGCGTCACCGTCTGGCAGGCCGGCTGCAACCACTATTACGCGAGCGAGTCGGGGCGGATCGTGACCCAGTACCCCCATTCGATGACCTTCTTCAGGGAGGAGACGAAGCGCGTCGACCCGTCGGTCTTCGAGGTCGCCCGGCTCGCTTAGGTCTCGCCGGTCGGCCGCCCGGCCGCCTGCCGGTCTGTCCGGCCAGTCGCGGAGCGGGCAAGCGTCGTCTAGCGTGGACGGGTCCCGTTGCAGTCAAAGGAGCCCCGATGAAAGCCGCACGACTCGAAGAAGGCGTTCTCCACATCCGCGATCTGCCGATGCCCGAGCCCGGCCTCGAAGAGGCGCTCGTCGAGATCCGATCGGCGGGCGTCTGCCATTCCGATCTCCACATGGCGCGCGGCGACTGGTTCGGCCCGATGTCCGGCGGCGTCGGCCACGAGGCGATCGGCATCGTGAAGGCGCTCGGGCCCGGCGCGGAGCGCCATGTCCAGGTCGGGGACCGCGTGATCCTCGGCCTCGGAGGAACCGGCGGCGGCTATTGGTGCGGCGCCTGCGAATACTGCCTCGGCGGCAACCCGCGGCATTGCAAGGACTCGAAGGGCATCATCGGGACCTTCAGCGAGTATTTCCCGGTCTACGCGCGCTCGCTCGTGAAGATCCCCGAGAGCATCGGCGACCACGAAGCGCCGCTCGCCTGCGGTGGGCTCACCGCCTACGGCGCCGTCAAGAAGCTCGCCAAGCACCACGTCCTGCCGGGTCGCCCCATCGCCGTCATCGGCGCCGCCGGCGGGCTCGGTCATTATGCGGTCCAGATCGCGACGGCCTTCGGCTACAAGGTCGTCGGCGTCGACATCGGCCCGGAGCGGCTCGCGTTCGTCGAGTCGCTCGGAGCCGATCGCGCCGTCGGCGCCGACGAGGCGGCCGCCGTCGTCGAGCGCGAGTACGGGGGCGTCGATGCGGTGCTCGTCTTCTCCGCGCGCATGGCGGGATTCCGGCTGGGATTCCAGCTGCTGCGCAAGGCGGGCCTCTTCGTCGCGGTCGGTCTGCCGGCGACGAGCGAGGGCAACATCGAACTGAATCCCTTCGAGTTCTTCATGAAGGACCCGACGGTGATCTACTCGGCGGTGGGGACCGTGCAGGACATGCGCGAGCTCGTCGATCTCGCGGCGGCCGGCCGCGTCAAGAGCCACGTCTCCCGGCGCGGTCCGCTCTCCGATCTGCCGTCGATCTTCGACGAGCTGGAGTCGGCCAAATATCTCGGTCGCGCCGTGATCGACGATCTCGGGCGCTAGGAGGATCGCAATGGCTGCAGCAGAGCTCGACGACATCGGGGCCGAGGTGAAGAGCGGGATGTACCGCCGGGCGGGCTACCCGCCGGTCGACTTCGACCTCTTCCATACGCGGGACCTCCCGACGAAGCTCCGCGAAGGCGCCTCGGAGAAGGTCCACTGGGACGTCGAAGGCGCGCGGCCGATCGCGATCGTCGTCCCGGGCGAACGCGCCTACAGCTTCATCAGCCGATCGGATCGGGTCGAGGTCGTCCCGGGCATCGCGCCGGACGCCGAGACGATCGTCGAGATGAGCGACGAGGCCTGGATCGATTACCGCTACGAGATGCGGACGCGCATCGGGCTGCTCTACTCGAACGCCGTCCGCTTCCGCCGCGGCAGCTTCGAGAGCTGGGATCGCTGGGCGCCGGCGATCCGCTGCCTCTACTCGGACCGCCCCCTCTACGATTGGCGCAACCTCGATTTCCGCGATCTCGCCGGGCAACCGCTCGATCTCCATCGGCGTTTCGAATGGAGCGACGACCGGGAGGAAATGTCGAACTTCCTGCGCCAGACGGGCTATCTCGTCGTGAAGCGCGCCTTCGATCCGGCGACGATCGCGCGGCTCTCGGGCGAGCTCGACCGGGTTCGCGACGAGGCGATCGAGGGGGAGCTGACGTCGTGGTGGGCCGATGACGGCCGCGGCGGCCGTTTCCCCTACCGGCTGACCTATCTCTCGGAGAAGTCCCCGGATTTCGCGGCGCTCTACGACGATCCGCGCGTGATCGAGCTGCGCGGGCTCTCGCGCGAGAACATCGTGCCGATGGGCGACCGGATCGAGGGCATCCTCGCGGTCCTGAAGGAGTTCACGCCGGGCGCCGAGGTCTCCGCCTTCGCGAACCTTCCGTTCCACAACGACTGCGGCTTCGGCGGCTGCCACATCACCTGTCCCTGCGTGCTGGTCGGCGTCCAGCTCGATGCGGCGAACGCCGGCAGCTCCCAGCTCCACATGATGGCCGGCAGCTGGGGCAAGGCGTTCCATCCCTTCCCCGACGAGGCCATGCGCAAGAAGCTGCCGATCATTCCGATCGTGACGGAGCCGGGCGACGCGACCGTCCATTTCGGCTGCGGCCTGCATGCGGGTCCCGGGCCGACGGGTCCGGCGCGCAGACGCACGATCTACATCCAGCACTACAGCCCGCGCACGCCCGAGATCATCGGCTGGCACGCGGGCTACAACCAGATGATGCCGGGGTACGGGGAGGGCAACATCCCGAACTTCGACGAAGTGCAGGAGATCGTCGCGAAGACCTGACGCGCTGCGCCCGCCGCGCCCGCCGTGCCTGCCGCGTCCGATCGGCGGGGCGCGTGGCGCACGTCGATGGCAGCAACGGCGCGCGCCTCAGAGCGCGAGCAGATCCGCGATCGACTTCCCGAAGAAGAGTTCGCGGGCCTGCTCGTCGACGCCGTCCATCTGCGACTCGAAGATCTGCCGCGACTCCCAGCGCCCTTCCTGATGCGGGAAATCGCTGGAATAGAGCAGCATGCCGGGCGGCACCCGATCCAGCGTCGGCCGCAGCGCCTCGCCTGCGGCGAGGACCGAGACGCGCACCTGCCGCTCGAGGTATTCGGACGGCTTCAGCGGATACTTCCAATCGCCCGGTCCCATGCCGAACTGGGCGCCCCAGTCGCCGACGATCGCGCCGTCGATCAGCTCGAGAAAATGCGGCAGCCAGCTGATGCCGAGCTCCTGCACCATCACGACGAGCCGCGGATGCCGCGCGAAGACGCCCTCGAGCAGCATCGCGGCGAGGGCGAGCTGGGGGACGACGGGGCTGTTGATCAGATGCAGCAGCGCGAAGTGGCCGGGATCGCCGCCGTTGAAATACCAGCCGCGCTTGATCTCGGCGCGGCCGCCGGCGATGTGGAAGATCACGGCCATGCCGAGGTCCTCGGCGGCGGACCAGATTCGCTCGTGGTCGGGATGGGCGAGTGATTTCGTCGCGGAGACGGGCTCGGCGCGGATCTGGACGGAGCGGCTGCCGGCGCGGCGCATGCGCTGCATCTCGGCGAGCGCCCAGTCGACGTCGGCGAGATCGATGAGGGTCGTGGGGATGAGCCGATCGGTATGGCCGCTGAGTGTCTGCGCCGTCCAGCGGTTGTAGGCCGTGAGCGAGCGTTGGGCGAGATCCGGGCGACCGATCTTCATGGCCGCGGCGTAGGCGCCGGTTCCGAGGGTCGAGTTGAGGATCTGGACGTCGATGCCGTGCTGGTCGAGCAGCGCGATGCGCTCGCTCGCGTCGTAGCTGCCCGGCGGGCCGGCGAGCTTCGCGTCGCGTATTTCGGCGTTTTCGGCGAGCAGCGCCGCGAGCGCGCGGCGGCCGGAGGGCGCCAGCAGATCGATCAGGTTCTCGGGGCGCTGACTGCGGGGAACGACCTCGAGCAGATCGCCGACCACGCCCTGAACGATGCGCTCGATCGGATCGCCGGGCGGGATCTGCTCCGCCAGCTCGGGGTCGATCGAATGCAGCCAGTCCGGCGGTTCGAGGAAATGGCTGTCGACGTCGATCAGACGCATGGACGCTCCTCCCGCTCGGGCCCGCGACCTCGCGCCTGCGCGCTCGCGCGCGTCGGCGCAGGCTCGGGCCCCCGCGACGATTCGGCTCGAAGCTAGCCCCACCCAGCGCCGCGGGCGACGGCCGGCCCGGAGTCCTGCTTCGGCGGCGGCCTCGGCACTCCGGCCGCCGCTGGCGGCTCGCGCGCGGAGCCGGGACACTCGCCACGCGCGCGAACGCGCGAGGAGGCGGGAGCATGCGCGTCGGGATCTTCGTGTCCGAGACCTGGGGGCCGGCATCGCCGATCGGCGAGGTGCGCGAGCGCGCGCTTCGGGCCGAGGCGCTCGGTTATGCGAGCGGCTGGGTGCCCTATCTGCCGTGGTCGCTCGATGCCTTCGCGGCGATCCAGGCGGCGGGGGAGGCGACGCATTCGATTCCGCTCGGGACGGCGGTGGTCCCGACCTATTTCTTTCATCCGCTCGCGATGGCGCGGCAGGCGGCCTCGGTCCAGGCGGCGATCGGGCGGCCGATCGAGCTCGGCATCGGCTGCTCGAACGTCGCGGTCGTCTCGATGCACGGGCTGCCCTACGAGAGGCCCGCGCGGCATGTCCGGGAGTATGTCGAGATCCTCGCGAGCGCGCTCGCGGTCGGCGAGCAGCCGGCAGGCGAGCGCGAGAAGGCGGGCTTCGTCCAGTATGCGGGCGATTTTTTCACGCTCGGCTCGATCTACGGCGCGCCGGGCACGGCCCGGCCGGGGCGGCTGCTCGTCGGCGCGCTCGGTCCG
>CAZFKD010000213.1:0-7235 GCA_964519695.1 uncultured Spirochaetaceae bacterium | reverse complement strand
AACGCCAGATCGACGTCGGCCTCGAGCAGCGAGAGGCGAACGTCGCGCAGGGCTTCATCGATGCTGGCTTCGTCGATCTCGCGAACGCCGCGCAGCCGTTCGGTGGCGTTCTTGAAGCCCTGGGTCACGGTCTCGAGCACGGGGTCCTCCGCGGAGGCAGCAGCGTAGCAGCGCAGGACGACAGGCGGACGGGATCCGACGAGCGGGACGGGGCCGTCCGGTCCGAGCGGCGCGCTTGCCGCGGCGATGGGCGGCGGGCATGCTCCCCGATTCGCGCGCCGGCAGGCTGCGCAGTCATCAGCGGGAGACGCGAGTGGACATCGAGGTCGAGGCGCAGGTCACGGGCAACGTATGGAAGATCGAGACGGTCGTGGGTGCGCGGGTCGAGGAGGAGGACATCCTGCTCGTGATCGAATCGATGAAGATGGAGATTCCGGTCGAAGCACCGGGAGCGGGTCGCGTGGCCGAGATCCGCGTTCGAGAGGGACAAGCCGTCGAAGAGGGCGACGTGCTGGTGGTGCTCGCCGGGGAGTAGTCGATGACGGGTGGGCGGCTGCGCGCGCGGCGACTCTCGCCCGGAGATCGGCCGGCGGCGCTGGCGCTGCTGCTCGCCGCCCGGGACGAGAACCTCGTCCTGATCGACCAGGTCGAGCGGCTCGGGGACGGCGCCTTCGCCGAGGAGCCGCCGCCGCAGATCCATGGCGCCTTCGTCGGAGATCGCCTCGCCGGGCTCGCGCTGGTACGGCCGAGCCTGGCGCTTTCTGCGGGCCTCTCCGCCGAGACGCTCGCGGTCCTGTTGCCCGCCCTCTTGCGCGTGCCGAGCGGCCTGCTCAAGAGCGAGCGTAGCCAGGTCGAATCGGTCTGGAGCGCGCTCGCGTCGGCCGGTCGCCGAAGTCTCATCGACCGCATCGAGATCGCCTATCGGATCGGCCCGGAGGCGCGCGGAGCCGCGGAGCCGTCGCCTCCCGGTGTCGCCCGCCCGGCGCGCGCGGCCGATCTCCGGGAGCTGGTCCACGCTGCTCGAGCGAGCCTCTGGGAGGAGCAGCGGCCGGATCCGGCCGAATCCGATCCGGTCGGATTCGCGCGCTGGGTCGAGGGCCGGCTGCCGCGCGCGAGGGTCGTCAGCGTGGGCGGTCGGGTCGTCTTCGTCGCCTATGCGGACGTCCGGCGAGGTGAGGGCTGGCTGATCCAGGGTGTGTATACCTGGCCCGATTTCCGCCGGCAGGGCTACGCGCGCTGCGGCATGACGGCGCTGCTCGCGGAAGCCTTCGCGGCCGGTGCTTCGCATGTCCAGCTCGCGGTCGTCGCGGGCAACGAGCGCGCCTGTGGCCTCTATCGCAAGCTCGGATTCGAGCCCTTTGCCGAGCTGCGGACGATCCTGTTCCGATGAGAATCGAGCGTTGATTCCGGCCTGCGGCGTCGGCTAGCGTCGAACGGAGACCACGCGCCGGGACGGCGCGTTCGGTGCCGGGACGGTGGCGCTGCGGCTGTGAAGCAGCGTTGAAGCAACGGTGAAGAGGAGACGGCCATGGGCTTGCTGGATGGAAAGGTCGCGATCGTCACGGGTGCGGGCGGAGGCCTCGGCCGCGAGCACGCGCTCGCGCTCGCCGCCGAAGGGGCGGCTGTCGTCGTCAACGATCTCGGGGGCGCGCGCGATGGCTCGGGGGCCGGTGGGTCGGCGATGGCCGACCGCGTCGTCGAGCAGATCAGGGCCGCGGGCGGCGAAGCGGTCGCGAACTACGACAACGTCTCTGACGTCGTCGGCGGCGAGAACATCCTGAAGACCGCGCTCTCGGCCTTCGACCAGGTCGATCTGCTGGTGAACAACGCGGGCATCCTGCGCGACAAGAGCTTCGCGAACACGACCGAAGATCTCTGGGATCCCGTGATCGCCGTCCATCTCAAGGGCACCTACTGCGTGACCCGTCCGGTCTTCCTCCACATGAAGGAGCGCGGGCAGGGCGGCGTCATCGTCAATACCTCCTCGACCAGCGGCCTGAACGGCAACTTCGGGCAGTGCAACTACGGCGCCGCGAAGGCCGGCATCTTCGGGTTCACGCGCTGCCTCTCGCTCGAGGGCCAGCGGTACGGCATCCGCTGCCACATCCTCGCGCCGGTGGCCCATACGCGGCTCACCGAAGACCTGCCCGGGATGGGCAGCGAGGACATGGCGGCGAAATTCGATCCGAAGCTCGTCTCGCCGCTGATCGTCTTCCTCGCGAGCGACCTCGCGAAGGACATGACGGGCAAGACCTTCCTCGCAGGGGGCGGACAGATCGCCGAGATGCGGATGGTGACGGCGCCGGGCATCAAGAAGGAAGAGAACGGCGGCCTCTGGACCGCCTCCGAGATCGCCGAGAAGATGCGCGCGGGGCAGATCCTGCTCCCGGATTAGGCGGGCTGGAGCTCGGCGCGTTGCCCCGCCGGTGCGCTGCCGGTACTCTGCGACGCGATGAAGAGGGGGGAGCGCGGAGATCGGGAGCTCGATCGGATCGGCGATCGGCATGGCCTTCGTTCGGCGATGGCCCGGCGCTTCAACTTCGCCTTCCGTCGCTTCGAGAAGCGTTTTTTCGGGCATTTCGCTCTCGAGCCGGAGGTCGTCTCCCGTCTGAAGGCGCTCGAGGCGCGCGGCAGCGTCGTATACGTGATGCGCTATTCGAGCCGGCTCGACTACTTCCTCTTCAACGTTCTCTTCCTGCGCCACGGCCTGCGCCTGTCGCGCTTCGCCAACGCGATCAGCTTCTACTACTACCGGCCAGTCTTCGAGCTGATTCCCATCGCGCTCCGTCTCGCGCGCGGGCGTCCCCGGGAGGTCGAGCACAGCGAAGATTGCCGCGCCCTCCGCGAGACGGTGCGCGAAGGGCGCAGCGCCTTCCTCTTCCTGCGGACACAGCTGCTCAAGACCTTCCTGCGCGGTCGCAAGTCGGGCAAACGCCAGGACGAACTCGACCTGATCGGCGAGGTCGTCGCGGCCGTGATGGAGTCGGAGCCCGCTCGCGAGGTCTTTCTCGTGCCGCTCGCGCTCTTCTGGGCGAAAGGGCCGCGGGCGGAGAACCGCTTCCTGAACGTCGACTACGGCTCGCTGACGCGCCCCTCGGATTTCGCGAAGGTGGCGCGCTTCGTGCTCACCTATCGCAGCCTCGCGGTCAAGGTCGGCGAGGCGATCGACGTCGCGGCCTTCTGTCGGGAGGACGCCCGCGAAGGGACGCTCGAGGCCGCGCGGGGAGCCGCCGCCGGGGCCGCGGCGGGTTCGCCGGGGCCGGTCGCCGCCCGCGTCGCGCGCAAGATCCGGCGCGCGATCCTGATCCATCTCTACCGCGAAGAGAAGGTCGTCCAGGGGCCGACGCTGCGGCCGCGCTGGCGGGTGCTCCGCGAGGTGCTCTCGGATCCGGGGCTGCGATCGGCGATGCAGCTGCGCGCGTCTGCGGGCGACTGCTCGCCGGAGCAGGCCGAACGCGAGGTCGAGAAGATCTTCCACGAGATCTCGGCGAACATGAGCTCGACCTGGCTCGCGTTCGGGGCGGCGGTCGTCGGCGGCATCCTGCGCCGGCTCTTCGCGTCGATCGACGTCCATCGCCTGGCGCAGATCGCGGAAGACGCGAAGCGCAACCCGATCGTGCTCGTCCCGAGCCATCGCTCGTATTTCGATTTCCTGATCCTCTCGTACCTCTTCTACCAGAACCATCTGGTTCCCCCGCACATCGCCGCCCGCGAGAACATGGCCTTCGGCCCCTTCGGCTTCCTGTTCCGCCGGATGGGGGCGTTCTTCCTGCGGCGTTCGTTCGACGACCCGCTCTACAAGGAGGTGTTTCGCGCTTACGTGACGTACCTCGTGCGCGAGGGCTTGACCCAGGAGTTCTTCATCGAGGGAGGGCGCTCGCGCAGCGGCAAGACCCTCGCACCCCGCCTCGGCATGCTGTCCTGGGACGTCGACGCGTTCCTCGAGAGCCGCCGCCGCGATCTGTTCTTCGTGCCGATCGCGATCAACTACGAACGGCTCGTCGAGGAGTCGGGGATGGTCGACGAGCTCGGCGGCGGGAAGAGGACCGAGGAGAGCGTGATCGGGCTGCTGCGCGCGCGCAAATACCTCCAGCGCCGCTTCGGCTCGGTCCACGTCAGCTTCGGCGAGCCGATCTCGCTCGCGGACGCGCTCGGGCGCGACCGCCAGTCCTTCGAGGCCCTGGTCCGGGGGCGGATCGACGAGCCGGAGGTCCGCGCCGAGTTCGAGGCGCGCAAGCGCGAGTTCGTTTCGCGGCTCGGCCATGCGCTGGTCGAGCGCATCGGCCTCGCGACGGTCGCGAACGCGACCTCCGTCGCGGCGCTCGTGCTGCTCGGCGGGAGTCGGACGGGGATGCTGCGCGACGAGCTCGTCGCCGGTGTGAACGAGTCCGTCGAGCTGCTGCGGCTGTTCGGCGTCCGGTTGACCCAGGTTTTCGAGCGCGACCTGCCGGGCTTCCGCGAATCGGTCGCCTTCCTCGAGCGCAGCGAGCTGCTCCGCGCGCGCCTCGATCATCGCGGCGAGATCGTCTTCTTCGAGGAAGAGCATCGCGTCGCGCTCGACATCTATCGCAACGGCATCGCCCATTTCTTCGTGATCCCGAGCATCCTGTCCCGGGCCGTGCTGAACGGGCTCGAGGCGGCTCGCGTCGGCGAGACGCTCGAAGTCTGGACGGAGCTCCTCTACCGCGAATATTTCGATTCGCGGGAGCTCGTCCTGTCCCGGGGCGAGGCGGTGCTCGAGCATTTCGAGAGCCAGGGCTTCGCCGCGCTTCGGGACGGCGTCTGGCGGGCGACGCACGCGGGGCAGCGACCGCTCGCGACCTGGTCGGAACAGACGCGAGGCGTCGTCGAAGCGTACGAGACGGTCGTGCGGGTGCTGCTGGCGTGGATGGAGAGCGCGCCGAGCGGGGTGCTGCGCAGCGGGCTGCTGCGCGAGGCGCGAATCGCCTTCGACAATGCCCGCCTGCTCGGCCGCGTGCGACGACTCGAGGCGCAGAGCGACGTGACCTTCGACAATGCGCTCGCCTGGCTGGTCGCCTGCGGCGTGCTGACGGCCGAGTCGTTCGAGACCGGTCGGAGGCATGTCCGGGAGACGCGCTATGCCCGAGGGGAGAAGTGGCCCGAGCTCGCGGCGATCGCCGCGATTCTGGCGAGCGCGCTGCGAGATGGGTAGCCTCCGCGCCCTTTCGAGGACGTCGTCGTTCCGCGCGTCCCCCGATCCGTCCGTCCGCCCGCCACCGGCCGCTCCGGAGCCCCGATGAGCCCCGAACAATCCGATCTCTTCGCGCTCGTCGATTTCGAGAAGGGCGGGGGCCTCGTCACCGCGATCGCCCAGGACGATGCGAGCGGCGAGATCCTGATGGTCGCCTACATGAACGCCGAATCCCTGCGCCGTTCGCTCGAGCAGGGCGAAGCGGTCTATTGGAGCCGCAGCCGCGGGAAGTTCTGGCACAAGGGCGAAGAGAGCGGAAACGTCCAGAAGCTGAAGGGCATCTACGTCGACTGCGACGGCGACGCGCTGCTCCTGCGCGTCGAGCAGATCGGCGGCGCCGCCTGCCATACCGGAAAGCGCAACTGCTTCTTCCGCCGCATCGATCGGGGACGCGTCGAGGACGTCGGCATCCAGGTCTTCGATCCCGCCGAGGTCTACAAGAAATGAGCGACGATCGAAGAAGCATCCGCCTCGGCCTGCCCAAGGGAAGCCTGCAGGAGACGACGCTCTCGCTCTTCGCGAAGGCGGGCTATTCCGTTCGCGTTTCCGGCCGCTCGTACTATCCGACGATCGACGATCCGGAGATCGAGTGCATCCTGATCCGCGCCCAGGAGATGGCGCGCTACGTCGGGCAGGGCGTGCTCGACTGTGGGATCACCGGTCTCGACTGGGCGATCGAGACCGGCGCCGAGTTCGAGGAGCTGGCCGACCTGCGCGCGCCCTGGCCCAACTACGGGCCGGTCCGCTGGGTGCTCGCCGTCAAGGAGGATTCGCCCTTCCGCACGCCCAAGGACCTCGCGGGCAAGCGCATAGCGACCGAGGTCATGGGGCTCACGCAGCGCTATTTCGAGCGCCACGGCGTCACGGCGAAGCTCGAATTCTCCTGGGGCGCGACGGAGGTCAAGCCGCCGGTGCTCGCCGACGCGATCGTCGACGTGACCGAGACGGGCTCGAGTCTGCGCGCCAACCAGCTGCGCGTCATCGACGTCCTGCAGGAGAGCACGCCCCGCCTCATCGCCCATCGGCCTGCGCTCGCGGACGAATGGAAGCGGGGCAAGCTCGAGCGGCTCTGCCTGATGCTGCGCGGCGCGATTTCGGCGGCGACGCGCGTCGGGCTCTCGATGAACGTCCCGAAGACGAAGATGAAGGAGGTCATCGCGCTGCTCCCCGATGCGGGCGCGCCGACGATTTCGCCGCTCGCCGACGAGAGCTGGGTCGACATCATGGTCGTCGTGCAGGAATCCTTCGTCCGGGACCTGCTGCCCCGGCTCCACGAAGCGGGCGCCCGCGGCATCATCGAGATGCCGCTCAACAAGATCATCGACTAGCATGAGCGGCCCGGCGCGCCGAGGGGGAACCCCCGTCTGGGAGCGCGGCCGGGCAGGGCGACTCGCCTTCGGCCTCCTCGATCATCTGCGCACCGCGTGGTGGGGCATCGTGTCGCCCCGTCTCGGCGAGTCCGGACCGCTCGTGATCGTGCAGGCGGCGATCCTGCGGCCCGCCGCGGGCGCGCCGGGTGCGACGGCCGCGAACGCAGCCGAGCCGGGGGCGGAAGAGGTCCTGCTCTCGGTGCGCAGCGAGCTGTTCGGCTGGGAGCTGCCCGGCGGCACGCCGCTGCCCGGGGAATCGCTCGAATCGGCATTGGTTAGGGAGGTCCTCGAGGAAACCGGGCTTACCGTCGCGCCCGAGGCCCTGGTCGGCCGCTGGGAGCGCAGCGGCTTCCGGCCCCATACGGCGATCGTCTACCGCTGCCGGGTGGTCGCCGGCCGCGAGACGCCTTCTGCCGAGACGCCGCGCCTCGGCTGGTTCCCGGCGGCCGCGCCGCCGGCGACGCTGTTTCCCTGGTTCGCCGAGCCCCTGGCCCGCGCCCTCGTCCGCGGAGCGCCTCCTGCCCGGATCGATGATCGGCAGGGCCTGGCGGCGATCCTCGCCGGTCTTCGGATCGATCTCGCGATGCGCTGGCGCGGACTCGACTGAGAGGCTGTGAAGAGATCGTCTCGGTCGCGTCGCTTGCGGCGGCGGG
>CAZFKD010000212.1:4291-7240 GCA_964519695.1 uncultured Spirochaetaceae bacterium | reverse complement strand
CGCTTCACCTTCGAGAATCCCGCGCGCTTCTACCTCGAGAGCAATCCCCGCTTCTTCGAGGGCACCGCCGTCGCCGGCGCCGTCGCGAGTCTGGAGCGGGGCGAATGAAGGCCTGGGGTCCCGGCATCGTGCGCCCCTGGAAATCGGATCCCGAGCCGGTCGATCCCGCGCTCGACGCCGACGCGGTCCTCGAGCGGATCCTCGACCCCGACCGCCGCGGCTCGCTTCATCCCTTCTACCACCGGCTGCGCGCGCTCGCGCCCTGCCATCCGAGCCGCTCGTCGCGCCTCCCGCGCGGCTGCCACGTGCTCACGAGCTACCGCCACGTCGACCGCGTGGCCCGTTCGGCCTCGGCGGTGAACGACCCGGATACGGCTCGCGTCTTCGACCACGATGGTCAGCAAGGCGCGTTCTACCAGCTGATGCGCCACGCGATGCTCTTTCTCGAAAAGGCCGACCACGACCGCGTGCGCCGCCTCGTCTACAAGGCCTTCACGCCCCGGGCGATCGCGCCGCTGCGCGCCCTCACCGAGCAGACCGCGAACGCGCTGCTCGACGTCGTCGCGCCGGCCGGTCGCATGGACTTCGTCCGCGACTTCGCCTATCCGCTGCCGATCCGCGTGATCGGCCGACTGCTGGGGCTGCCGGACGAGGCGCAGGCCCGGGTCGAGGAGTGGGCCTGGGACTTCGCCCGCGCCGGGGACCCGATGACGGCGGACGCCGAGACGATCCGCCGCGGCAACCTCGCGGCGGAGGGCTTCTACGGCTTCTTCGAGTCGCTGCTCGACGAACGCCGCCGCCGCCCGCAAGAGGATCTGATGACGACCCTGGTCCAGGCCGAAGAGGACGGCCGCGGCCTCGGCCAGGAGGAGGCGATCGCGACCTGCGTCCTGCTGCTGCAAGCGGGCCACGAGACGACGGCCGATCTGCTCGGCAACGCCATCGTGAATCTCTTTGCCCATCCCCGCGAGCTCGCGCGCCTGTGCGAGCAGCGGGAGCTGATGCCGATGGCGGTCGAGGAGCTGCTGCGTTTCGAGCCGCCGGTGCAGCTCTCGATGCGGCTCGTGCGCGAACCGATCGCGCTCGAGGGGGGAAGTGTCCTGCCGAAGGGGAGCCTCGTGGCCCTCGTCTACGGCGCCGCCAATCGCGATCCCGCGATCTACGACGAGCCCGACGTCCTGCGCCTCGAGCGCGGTGCGCAGCATCTCGCCTTCAGCGCCGGCGCCTACTACTGCATCGGCAACGCGCTGGCCCGCAGCGAGATCCAGACGGCGCTGCGGGTCCTGCTCGACCGGATTCCGACGATCCGGCCCGAGGGCGAATCGTTCGTTCAGCGGCGGACGGTTCGGATGCGGGGGCCTCAGCAGCTCCCCGTCGCCTGGGATCCGCCGCAGAACTGAGCCGCCAACGCTCGGACGCGAGCAGTCAGCGAGCTCGATCGTCCGGCAGGTTCAACGTCAGGATCTCTCCGGCCCAGGACGCATCGAACGCCGGCATCCCGATCCGGAGCCACTGATTGAGCGCGCGCTTGGTATGCCGCAGCGGCGCTCGCGGCGTCGCGGCGAGACGCTTCGCCCAGTACATCGCCCGCGCGACGGATTCGCCGCGCTCGACGACCTCGGTCACGAGGCCCAGGGCGAGCGCCTCGTCGGCGCTGATCGGATCGCCCGTAAAGAGGTATCGCTTCGCGCACAGGAGCCCGAGCGCGAGGGGCCAGACGAGGACGCCGCCGTCGCCCGCCGCCACGCCGGCCGGAACGTGGGGATCGGAGAGCTCGACGTGGCGTTCCGCGACGATGATGTCGGCGAAGAGCGCGAAGGCGAGCGCGCCGCCCGAAGTGGTTCCGTTCAGCGCGGTGACGACCGGCTTGTCGAGATCGATGTGGCTCTGCACGATCGCGCGCACGTCGCGCATCAGATGCATCACGAAGGCCGGATCGTTCTCGCGCACGCGCGCCATGAACTCGGGTGTCGGACCGACACAGAACTCGTCGCCCGATCCGCGGAGCACGATGACGTCGACGCGGTCGTCGAGTCCGAGCCTCGGCAGGATCTCGGCGAGCTCCGTGTGTCCCTCGACGGAGAGCGCATTGCCGGGCCTTCCGCCGGCCATGGAGACGACGGCGATACCGGCGTCGATCTCGACGTCGAGGTACGAGAGGTCGGAATAGGGGCTCACGGGATCTCCCGACTCGAACGCTACCGACCTCGTCGTCGGGTTTCCAGCGGCGCAGCTCCGTTCCCCCGCAGTCCACGGCGCACTCGAGCGAACGCTTGCCCGTGGAGCCGCCCAGACCGGATCGGTCAGGTCTCCGGTCGATCGTACGAGAGCACCAGAAGGAAGGACGCATCTTCTTCCGCCCACACGTCGCGGACCCGATCGGGCGGGACGACCACCATCTCGCCCGAATGCGCGACTCGCGTCTCGTCTCCGCACTCGAGGCGGAGCGAGCCCTCGAGCACGTACACGAAGCTCGCCCCCTCGACGACGTGCTCGCCGATGTTGCTGCCCTTCCGGGCCGCCTCGAGGACGACCCGGAGATGCTCGTTCTTGAGGAGCGTGAGGCCCGTGTGTCCGTTGCTCTGGTAGGCGGCCTCGGAACGCAGCTGCTCCACCATGGCCTGGAGCGCGAAGAGATGGAACAACTCTTCGTCCAGGCGTTCCCGTCGCGCCGCCGTCTCTCGTTGCGGATTCGAGCTCATCGTTTCCCTCCGGCCCGGCGGATCTGCACCGGGCCCGTCCGCCCTCCGAGCCTTGCCTCCTTCCGAGAAGCACGAGTCGTGCCAAGCGCATACGACCGTGAACGACCGAGAACGAAGCAGGACCGACTCCGGGCCCCGCGTTCCGCGCGGATTGTAGAAACGGCCTCTCGGCGACGAGCCCGGGGCGACGACCCCGCCGCGACCCTGAGGCGGACCGAGGGCGGGCTGGTGGTCGAGAGCGAGACCT
>CAZFKD010000212.1:0-4281 GCA_964519695.1 uncultured Spirochaetaceae bacterium | reverse complement strand
TTGCAGCGTCGTCCGCGGACGGCGGCGAGAGGCCCGATCTTCGATTCGCGGACGATGCCGTCGGAGAATCGACCATCATCGTGTCCGGCTCGAGCCCGATGGACGTGCGAGTCGTGGCGGCGCTCGCGCGAAGAGGCGCCGACCCCGGTGAACGATGGACCGGCGAGCAGATCACGCAGTTCGTGATCGTCTGGGGATTCCGTCACCACCTGCCCGGGACGATGCGCGTGTACGGAGATCCGGAGCCGTATGCGCGGTTCCGCGCGCGCTTCGTCGTGGCGCCCGTTGCGCTGCTGCTGGTGTGTGTCACCTCGGAAGCTCGCGCTGATGTTCAGCACGTTCTCGCTCTATCGGTACTCGGTGACGACTGTGACGAACCTGCTCGTGGCCTATGCGCTCTTCGAGCTGCTCCACGACATCCAGTACCTGACGATCGTCTGGATCTTCGATCGAGGCCCGATGCAAGGTGGCGCGGAACTGCCCGCCTTCACGCGATTGTCGTTCGAGCCGCGCGCGCCGAGGGTCGCGCTCTATCTGGGATTGATCGCTTGCGATGGGATGCTCGGACGCAGGACGCAGTTGCTGCCGAGCGAGACGATGCGAAGCGCCTGGGAAGGCGTCTTCCCGGCATCGACGTTCCTCCACTACGACTACGATGGATTCGTCTGGAAGCTGCGCGAGAACGCGACGCGCAGGTCCCTCGACGTCCAGCCGTCGCCAGCGAACGGATCCGCGGGACGAACGCGGGGCTGGATCCATCTCGCCCGCTGGGGCCTGTTCGTCATTCCGCTCGTGGGCCTCACCCGGTGCCGATAGCCGCGAGCGTCCGGCGCTAGAACAGATCCCCCTGCCCCGCGCCGCCGTCCCTCGCCTTCGAGGTCTTCACGTTCTCCGAAGCCGACCCGCTCTCCGACGCAGACTTCGAGGCCGCCTTCGCATCGCTCCCCGACTTCCCCCCCGTCCCCTTCGAGCCCTTGCCCGGCGGCGCCGGCGTGAAGCGCACCTTCGCGACCGGCTTCGGCGCGAGGCGCGTCCCGCGCGCCGCCGCGTTCGTCGGCTCGAGCGTCCCGAGATCGAATTTCATGTCCTTGAGGCGCTGGCGCTTGGCGGGGACGAATTCCATCTCGACCGTGCCCAGCTCGCCTTCGGGCAGCAGCAGATCGATCTTGCCGCCCTTGTCCTTGATGAGCTGGTATTCCTTGTTGCGGATGAACTTCTCGATCCGGATGCGCTTCGCGAAGGCGGTGCGGGATTTGTCGCGGTAGACGACCGTGAACCCGACGCCCTGGCTCTCGTCGAAGACCTCGGCGTAGAGGAGCGGCGCCGTGAAGAGGACCTTCTCGGGGGCCGTCATCACGCGATAGGTCCCGTCCTTCGCGATCGCGAGGACGTTCTCGAACTCCGAGACGTTCAGCTTGAAGAGCTCGCCGCGGACCTCGGTCCCGAAATAACCCGAGTCCTTGTCGAAGGAGAGCTTCAGGTTCTGGCGGGCGACGGCCTTCTTGTCGACGGCCTGGATCTCGGTGATCCGCGTCTTGCGCGGGTAGCGCGCGCGGTACTTCTTCAGCATTCCCTCGAGATACTGGATCGTCGTCCGCACCATGTTGCGGAGCTTCTTGTCGATCTCGTCGATCTTCTTGTCGATCTCCGTGATCTCTTTGCGGTTCTTCTCGATGTCGTAGGCCGAGATGCGCCGGATGCGCAGATCGAGCAGGCGGGTCACGTCCTCGTCGACCATGGGCCGGACGAAGAGCTTCTCATACGCCTTCATGCCGGAGACGACGGCCTGGCGGACGGCGTCGGAGGTCGTCTTGTCCTCGATCTGCTTGTAGACGCGCTTCTCGACGAAGATCTGCTCGAGAGTCAGCCAGTGCTTGCGATCGACGAGCTCGCTGCGGTCGTATTCGAGCTCGCGCTTCAGCTGGTCCTTGAGCCGCTCGGTCAGGCGAACCGTGATGTCGCTGACCGTCAGCTGGACGGGCTTGCGCTCGTCGATGACGATCAGGTTCGAGGAGACCGAGACGGAGCAGTCGGTATAGGCGTAGAGCTGCGGGATGACCTCGTCGGCGTCGACGCCGCGGGGCAGCTCGAGCTCGATCTCGACCTTCTCGGTCGTGAAGTCGTTGATCGAAGCGATCTTGACGCGGCCCTTCTGGACCGCCGCCTCGATCGAGGCGATGACGGATTCCGTCGTCGTCCCGAACGGGAGCTCGCGGATGACGACGGTCTTGCGGTCCTTCGCCTCGATCCGCGCGCGAACGTCGACCTTGCCCCGGCCGTCGTCGTAGGCCGAGACGTCCATCAGCCCGCCCTGCGCGAAATCCGGATAGAGCTCGAACTCCTCCTTGTTCAGCACGGCGATCTGGGCCTCCCAGATCTCGGGGAGGTTATGCGGCAGGATGCGCGTCGACATGCCGACGGCGATGCCCTCGGCGCCGGTCATGAGCACGACCGGGAGCTTCGCCGGCAGCGCGACCGGCTCGTCGTTGCGGCCGTCGTAGGACGGGACGAACTCGGTCAGCGCCGGGTGGAACATGGTCTCGAGCGCGAGCTCGGTCAGGCGGCACTCGATGTAGCGCGGGGCGGCGGCGGCATGGCCCGTCAGCAGGTTGCCGAAATTGCCCTGCCGCTCGATGAAGTAGTCCTTGTTCGCCAGCACGACGAGCGCGTCGCCGATCGACGCGTCGCCATGGGGATGGAGCTTCATCGTGTCGCCGATGACGTTGGCGACCTTGTGGAAGCGGCCGTCGTTCATGCGGAACAGCGTATGGAGGATGCGCCGCTGGACGGGCTTCAGGCCGTCGCGCAGATCCGGAATCGCGCGATCGAGGATGAAGTAGCTGGCGTACTCGATGAAGTGGTCCTTCATCAGGGATTCGAGGCGGCTCATCGGCGGGCTCCGGGCGCGGGATTCGGGAGAGCGGGGATCGCGATCTTCACAGCACGTCCGTCGCGAGGTTGTCGACGATGAAGTCGCGGCGCTCGGGGGTGTTCTTGCCCATGAAGAACTCGAGGCTGCGGACGACCTCGCCCATCGAGCCGACGTCGACCGGCACGAGCCGGATGTCCTTCCCGATGAATTGCCCGAACTCCTTGGGGCTGATCTCGCCGAGGCCCTTGAAGCGGGTCACCTCGGCGCCCTTGATCGCGGCCGTCGCCGCGTCGCGCTCCTGCTCCGAATAGCAGTAGCGGGTCTCGGCCTTGTTGCGGACGCGGAAGAGCGGCGTCTCGAGGATGAAGACGTGGCCCTTGAGCACGAGGTCCTCGAAATAACGCAGGAAGAAGGTCAGCAGCAGGTTCCGGATGTGCATGCCGTCGACGTCGGCGTCGGTCGCGAGGACGACGCGGTTGTAGCGCAGGCCCTCGAGCGAGTCCTCGATCCCGAGCGCTCGCATGATGTTGTAGAGCTCCTCGTTCTTGTAGATGGCGTCGCGCTTCAGGCCGTGGCAGTTGAGCGGCTTGCCCTTCAGCGAGAAGATCGCCTGGGTATAGACGTCGCGGGTCGGGACCATGACGCCGGCCGCCGAGTCGCCTTCCGAGAGGAAGATCGTCGTCTCGTCCCGGCGCTTCGCCGACGCGTCGTCGTAGTGATATTTGCAGTCGGTCAGTTTCGGGATGCGGATCGCGACCTTCTTCGCGCGGTCGCGGGCCTCCTTCTTGATGGCCGAGAGCTCCTTCCGGATGCGCTCGTTCATCGTGACCTTCTCGAGGATCGCCTTCGCGTCCTCGGGATGCTCGTGCAGGAAGCGGACGATCTTGTCCTTCACGGCCGGGACGAGCCAGGTCCGCACGTCCGCCGAGCCGAGCTTGTTCTTCGTCTGGCTCTCGAAGACCGGGTCCTGCAGCTTGACGGCGACCGCCGCGACGAGCCCGTCGCGCACGTCCTCGCCGGCGAAGCTCTTCTTGAAATGCTCGTTGACGGCCTTGAGGATGCCCTCGCGGAAGGCGCTCTGATGGGTGCCGCCGTCGTTCGTGTACTGGCCGTTCACGAAGGAGAAATAGGACTCGCCGTAGGCGTTGCCGTGGGTGAAGGCGAACTCGAAGCGGTCTCCCTCGCAGTGCGCGATCTCGTAGAGCGGCTCGGCGTCGCCGAGCTCGTCGGCGAGCAGGTCCTTCAGGCCGTTCTTGCTTTGATAGGTCTCGCCGTTGTAGCCGAGCTTGAGACCGCTGTTGAGATAGGCGTAGTAGCGCAGGCGATGCGCGATGAACTCCTCGCGCCATTCGTATTTGCCGAAGATCTCGGTATCCGGCGTGAAGCGGATCCAGGTCCCGTTCGGCTCG
>CAZFKD010000211.1:0-7254 GCA_964519695.1 uncultured Spirochaetaceae bacterium | reverse complement strand
CCGCGGCGCGCGCTCGACTGCGCCGGCATCGGCCGGGGCCCGCTCGAGCTCGCGCAGCACGCGCCCCTTCGCGCCTGGACCCACGCCGCAGCGTTCGAGCGCGGCGTAGTAGTCGTCGATCGAGAGGCCCTCGTTGCCCTCGCGGACGAGCGGCACAGCCGGGGCGAGCGGCTCGACCGCGGCGAGCCCCGGAACGAGACGCGCCGTCGCGTGCAGCAGCCATTGCTCAGAGGCCGACGCCCGGCTCGAGATCCGCAGCTCGCCGCCGGCCCGGCCGTCCTCGCGCAGGACGACCTGGACCGTGCGGCGCTTCGCCGAGCTCAGCTCGATCGGGCGCGTCTCGACGAGATCGACCACCCGCGTCGCGCGGCCCGGCCAGAGCGCGTCCGCCGCCGCGAGGGCCAGCTCGAGGCCCAGCGAGGCCGCGGCCTCGACGACGATCGGCGCCCCGGCGCGATCGGTCGCCCGGCGCTCGACGAGCAGGCTCCCGCTGTCGGCGTCGAGCGGGAAGTCCCAGCTGTGGAGCCGCGGGTCGAGGGAGGAGTCGATGCGCGAGCCGAGCAGCGGATGGGTCGGCCGGAAGGTGTCGAGACGGCTGCGCTCGCTGAAGAAGTAGCGTTTGCGCTGATAGGCATAGAGCGGGAGATCGACGACGCGGCCCGCCGGATGGAGCGCCGCCCAGTCGATGCGGCGCCCGCGCACGAAGAGCTCGGCGAGGGAGACGAGCAGGCTCGCCTGCTCGTCCTCGGCGCGCCGGAGCGAGGCGACATAACGCGGCGCATGGCCGAGGGCCTGGGCGGTCTCGTCGATCGCCCGCGGCAGTGCCGGATGGGGCGAGACCTCGAGGAAGACCTCGCCGCCCGCCGCGAGCGCCGCCGCGAGACCGCGGTCGAAGGCGACGGCTTCGCGCAGGTTGCGGAGCCAGTAGTCGGCGTCGAGCGCCTCGCCGGGCTTCGTCTCGCCGTCGACCGTCGAGTCGAAGGGGATCGCGGCGGCGCGGGCCTCGACCCGGCCGATCGCGCGCCGGAAGGGCTCGATCAGCGGATCCATGTGGAAGCAGTGCGAAGCGAAGTCGACCTCGAGGCGCCGGGCGAAGACGCCCTCGGCTTCGAGCGCCTCGACCATCGCGGCGACCGCCGGGCCGTCGCCCGAGAGGATCGTCGTCGACGGCGAGTTGGCACCGGCGATCTCGACGCGGCCCGGCCAGTCGGCGAGGCGCTGCAGGACGGCCTCGCGGCCGAGGGCGACGACGGCCATCGCGCCGCGGCCCGACGCCTGCGCGACCACGAGGCCGCGCTGGCAGGCGATCCGCGCCAGCTCGTCGAGCGAGAGCGCGCCTGCGACATGGGCCGCCGCGATCTCGCCCATGCTCTGGCCGATCACCCGATCCGGCTCGATCCCGAAATGCTGCCAGAGCCGCGCGAGCGCGACCTCGACGGCGACGAGCACCGGCTGCAGGACGTCGAGCCGGCGCGTCCATTCCGCATCGACGCCGCCTTCGAAGGCCCAGCGCCCTTCGAGGACGGCGCGCAGCGACCATTCGACATGGGCGCGATAGGCCGCGTCGAGCGCGTCGATCGCCGCGGCGAAGACGGGCTCTTTCGCGAGCAGCTGCCGGCCCATGCCGAGCCACTGCGAGCCCTGGCCGGGAAAGACCATGACGAGCTTCGCGGCGCCGGCGGCCCCGGCGACGCCGGTTCGCACGCGCGGGCTCGCCTCGCCGGCGAGGTAGGCGTCGAGCGCTTCGCACGCCTCCCGGGCGTCGCTCGCGACGAGGCAGAGGCGATGGGGGCGCAGACTGCGCCGACGCGCGAGGGTGTAGGCGAGATCGCCGAGATCGAGGTCGGGGCGGCGGCCGAGGAGCGCACGGATCTGCTCGGCCATCGCGTGCAGCGCATTCGGATCGTGTGCCGTGATCGGCAGGAGAACCGGGCGGCGGGCGGGCGCGGCCGCCGAGGCTGCGGCGCATCGCGAGGGCTCGAGCGGCGCCGGCTCGGGCGGCGCCTCGAGCACGAAATGCGCGTTGGTTCCGCTGATGCCGAAGGAGTTGAGGCCGACGAGCGGCGGATCCGGATAGGGCCAGGGCTCGAGCTCGCGCTGGACGACGATCGGGATCTCCGCCCAGGGGATCATCGGATTCGGCGTCTCGAAATGGAGCTGGGGCGGGAGCGTACGATGGCGGATCGCGAGGCAGGCGTTGATCAGGCCGGCGACTCCGGAGGCCGACTCCGTATGGCCCAGATTGCCCTTGATGGAGGCCACGCGCAGCGGACGCTCCGGCGAGCGGCCCGGGCCCATCACGTCGGCGAGGGCGCCGATCTCGACGGGGTCGCCGATCATCGTGCCCGTGCCATGAGTCTCGACATAATGCACGTCGGCGGGCGCGACGCCGGCCATCGCATAGGCGTCGCGCATGGCCTGGGCCTGACCCTTGCGACCGGGCGCCATCATGTGGCCGCCGTCGCGGCCGTCGGCGCTGATCCCGCTGCCGCGGATCACGGCGTAGATCGGATTGCCCGCCGCGAGCGCGTCCGAGAGCGGTCGCAGCACGACGACCCCCGCCCCCTCCGCGCGCACGAATCCGTCCGCGCCCGCGTCGAAGGCCTTGCACGCTCCCGACATCGAGAGCATGCCGCTGCGCGAGAGCGCGATGTTGCCCTCGGGCGAGAGGAAGAGGTTCGCACCGCCCGTGATCGCGAGCTTCGACTCGCCCCGGCGCAGGCTCTCGCAGGCGAGATGGGCGGCGTAGAGGGAGGAGGAGCAGGCGGTATCGAGGGTCAGGCTCGGGCCGGTGACGCCGAGCAGGAAGGAGATGCGGCCGGAGAGAACGGCGTGGGACATGCCGCCGACGGTGAAGACGTCGTGGCCGCGGAAGACGGCGGCCTCGCCGAGGACGCCCGCGCGCTCGCGCGAGTAGTCCTCGGCCATGTAGCCGAGGATGACGGCGACCCGCTCGCCGAGGATCGACTCCGGAGGGATGCCGGCGTCGTCGAGCGCGTCCCAGGTCACCTCGATCATCAGCCGCTGCTGCGGCTCCATCGTCAGCGCGTCGCGGGGCGCGATCCCGAAGGCCTCGGGATCGAAGAGCTCGGGATGCTCGAGGAAGCCGCCCTTCTTCGACGAGATCTTGCCCGGGATCCGGGGCCGCGGATCGTAGAAATGATCGATGTCGTAGCCGAGCTCGATCCGGTGCTGCGGCGCGTCGCGCACCGTGTTGCGCCGGCTCTTCACGATCTCGTAGAACTCGGCGGGCCCCCGCGCATCGGCATAACGACAGCCGATGCCGACGACCGCGATGGGCTCGGGGCGGGGCGTCACGCGGCGGGGGCTGCGTGCTTCGTGCGGGTCCAGACGAGGCGCCCGACCGGCGCGTCGCTGCCGACCGTCAGGGACTGGGTCAGCAGCTCGAGGCGGTCGCCGTCGAGCTTGAACCAGCGCTCCTGGACCGTGCCCGTCCAGACTTCCAGGGAGCTGACCTCGACGAAATGCCGGATCCGGTCGCCGGTCACTTCGTAGGGCCCGGTATAGGCCATGAACTGATCGTAGGTGCTGGTCTTGGCGGCGGCTTCGAGATCGGCGCCCTGGATCTGCCCGCGGGCAGCGTTCATGAAGGCGGCGGACATGAAGCCGTCCGCGTTGTAGAAGAGGTAGCCCGCCAGCGCCTCGCCGTAGGGATGGAGGACGCGGCCGTCCTTCATCTCGAGCTCGAAGGCTTCGAGCTTCCATGAGCCGATCAGCGGATGTTCGCCCTGCATTTCACCCCCCGGTGCTGGACGGGAGGCAAGCTAGGCGAACGCGATGCGGGGGCAACGCGTCCCGTCCGACTCGGAACGCCCCGTGGTCTGAGGCCGGGCCTCGGATTGGACGAACGGGGCGTTCGAGTCGGACGATCGGGCGCGGATCGGACGTTCAGCGCTTCTCGATCGGCACGTAGCGCGCGTCGGTGCGCCCGATATAGCGCGCTCGCGGCCGGTAGATGCGGTTGTTCTCGTACTGCTCCATGACGTGGGCACACCAGCCAGCGACGCGGCTCGCAGCGAAAATCGGCGTGAACAGGTCATCCGGAATGCCGAGGGCGTTGTAGACGGTCGCCGAGTAGAAATCGACGTTCGGGATCAGGCCCTTCTTCTCGCTCATGAGCTTTTCGAGCTTCTGGCTCATGCGGTAGAACTCGGGGCGGCCGATCTCGCTCGTGAGCCGCTCGCTCATCGACTGCAGGATCCTGGCGCGCGGATCGCCGTTCTTGTAGACGCGATGGCCGAAGCCCATGATCTTGTCGCCGTTCGCGAAGGCGTTCGCGAGGAAGGCGTCGATCTGGTCCTCGGAGCCGATCTGGCGCAGCATCGCCATGACGGCGGCGTTGGCGCCGCCGTGCAGGGGCCCTTTCAGCGTCCCGATCGCGGCGAGCACCGAGGAGTAGATCCCCGAGAGCGTGCTCGCCGTCACCCGCGACGAGAAGGCCGAGGCGTTCAGCTCGTGGTCGGCGTGCAGGATCAGGCATACGTCGAAATCGCGCTCCTGCGAGGCGGTCGGCGCCTTGCCCGTGATGCCGCGCAGGATGTTCCAGGAGATCGATTTCGTCGGGTCGGCCTCGATCGGCCAGCGACCGTTGCGCGCCTGCTCGTAGGCGCCGATGATGAGCCCGATGCGCGCCGTCAGGCGCACGGCCTTCCCGAGCGTCGCCGTCTCATTGATGATGTTCGACTCGGGATCGTGGAGCGTCAGCCCGGCGACGACCGCGGAGAGGAAGTCCATCGGATGGACCTTCTTCGGCAGGCCGAGCAGCCAGACGCGCATTTCGTCGGGCAGCGTCATGCTGCGCGCGAGGCGGCCGCGCAGGCTCTCGAGCTCGCCCGCGTCCGGCAGCGCGCCGAACCAGAGCAGGTGGATCACCTCCTCGAAGGTCGCGTTCTCGGCCAGATCCTCGATGGTGTAGCCGCGGTAGAGGAGCGTCGTGCCGTCGATCGTGCTGATCGCGCTCGAGCAGGCAATCACGCCCTCGAGGCCTCGATCGATGGCGCCTTCGTAATCGTTCCCCTTCGGCGGATTCGCCGTATTCGCCATGACTGGACTTCCCATGGGCCCGCAGGCCCTTTCGTATGGTTCTCGATCCGTGGGCCGATCGCGCGAAGTCCCGGATCCGGCGGCTTCGTGTTTGCGGCCTCGCGTGCGCCGCGATGACGAGCGGCACCGGGCCAGAAGCTTAACCGGGTTCCGGAAAAAACCGTCAGCCCGGGCGGCGCGCGCCGGCTCAGTCGCGGCGGAATTCGCCCTGATCCGTCAGCACCGGCCGCTGGTCGGCGCCGGTTCCGGGCCGCGCGCTCACGGGTCGCAGCGGCGGCGGCTCGCCCGGATGTTCGATGTCCGGCACCCGGCGCAGGAAGCCGAGCAGGCCCACCCGGGCGACGGTCGAGACGACGAAGATCGCGACGAAGCCGGCCGGGCCGGGCCCGAAGGCATGCAGCAGCGCTCCGCCGAGCGCACTGCCGAGCACGATCGCCGTCGCGTTCGCGAGGTTGTAGAGGGTCAGCACGCTCGTCTGGCCCCGGGGCGGGATGCGCTCGAAGAAGGAGAGGAGGCTGGCGAGCTCGAAGGCCGCCCAGCCGACGCCCGAGACGACCTGCAGGAAAAAGAGCCAGACGAAATGGTCGCTCGCCAGCCAGAGGATCGGGAAGGTCGAGATCGCGATACCGGCGCGCGAGAGCACCTTCTTGGTTCCTGCGCGCCGGACCCAGCGGCCGAGGAAGGGGAGCGTGAAGACGCGGGAGGCGAAGGCGGTCGCCGTCAGCACGGTGAACTCGAAGTAGGAGAGCTTCAGCTCGGTCAGCATGAAGGGCGTGAAATAGGGCGAGGCGACCATGACGCCCATCTGGAAGGTGAGCAGGAAGAAGAGCAGCCGGCCGTGGCCGCCGGTGCGGATATGCCGGCGGATGATGGCGGGGGAGATGCTGGTCTCCCCGACCTCGAGCGTGCGCGGCTCGCGCTGCGAACGCAGGAACGCCGCCGAGACGATCCGCGCGAACAGGGCGATGGCGAAGATGAGAGCGTAGGCCTCGAGTTCGCTCCCGCGCCCCTTGCCGAGCTGCAGGATGATTCCGCCCGCAGCGAGACCGAGCACGAGAGCTGCCTGCGAGGCCCGGGCCCGATTCGCGAAGAAACCCGGTCGCAGGCGCTTCGGCACGAGCGAGCTCGCCCAGGTCGTCCAGGCCGGCCCGGTCGACATTCCGAGGCCCCAGTAGAGGGAGGCCGTCGCATAGAGAAGCAGCAGATCCATCTGCCCGGCCAGGGCCGCGACGAACAGCGGCACGAAACAGAGCGCCTGCAGGCTCGCGCAGAAAACGATCCAGCGGCGATGGGAGGCGAGCATCCCGACGGCGGCGGGCGAGGCCAGCTGGAGCAGCGCCCCGAACAGCATGGGCACTGTCGCAACGAGGCCCGAGACGACATCGCCATGACCGAGCGCCAGGGCAAACGCCGGCAGATACGACTCGCCGATCCCGACCATCACGCTGAAGGCGACGCCGTCGCCGAGCATGGCGCGCAGATCCCGGCGCAGCTGGGAGGTCCGGCGCGCGTCGGCGCCCCGCACAGCCGCTGCGGGCCGGGCGAGCGGGCCGGGCCCAGCCATTGGGGTCGTGTAGGTCGACATGGATTCAATCCGCGAGGATCAGGCCGTGGAGGATCTCGTTCTCGTCCCGATCGGCCGGAGGAAGCGGATGGCTGAGCATCGCACCGCAGCGCTCGACCGCCCGGACGATGCCGTCGGTCGCGCGGCCCGTGCGAATGCCTTCGAGCACACAGGCGACCACCGCCTCCCAGGTCTCGTCCGGACCGAGCGCACGATCGACCGCCTCGTCGCCGAGCACGACGACCCGATGCTCGAGCAGCGTCACGTAGACGAGGATGCCGGTGCGCCCCGTGGTCTGGCGGGCGACGTTCGCGCGGAACGCTTCGAGGGCCCCGCGATCGGCGGCGCGCTCGAACTCGTGCTCCCGCAGCGCAAGCCGGCGGATCGGATCGAAGACGCAGAGCGCATGGGCGACCGCGACCGCCAGGGCCTGGAGGGCAAAGAGGACGAGCAGCGCGGTGTCCGGCGCGAACCCGTCCACTGCGAGCAGCACGAGGGCAGCGAGCAGCACCGCGAGCCGCCAGGGCGCGACGGCGAAATCGTTCGATCGCCGCACGACCTGCACGACGATCTCGCCCGAGGTCCCCGCCTCCGCCGCGCGCACCGCCGCCTCGATCCGCTCGCGA
>CAZFKD010000210.1:1312-7274 GCA_964519695.1 uncultured Spirochaetaceae bacterium | reverse complement strand
CGCTCGGTCGGAAGAATCGATCGCGGCGGCGGCAGCGGGCCGGCAGCTGCGTCTTCTCTGACCCGCTTCGCTCCGGCGCTGGCCCGGCTCGAACCGCGCTCTGACCGCGATTCGATGCCGCTCTGATGCTGCTCTGAACCTGGCTCGACCCCCGCTCTACCCGGCGCCGATGCGCCGGCGGCCGCGCGCACGGGGAAATGGGCTGCTAGCTTCGTTCATCATGAACCTGCGAATCGAACGCATCCCCACGCTCTCCGACAACTACACCTATCTCGTGATCTGCGCCGAGACGAACCATGCCGCGATCGTCGATGCCCCGGAGGTCGAGCCGGTCGTCGAGCGCGTCGCGATCACGGGCGCCGACGTCAAGCTCATCCTCTCGACGCATCATCATCCGGACCACGCGATGGCGAACCCCGAGCTCGCGGAGCGCTACGGCGTCCCCGTCTACGGGCATCGCTCCGACGCCCATCGCCTGCCCGGCATGACGAAGGGCATCGACGAGGGCGACGAAATCGCCCTCGGCCGCCACGTCGCCCGCGTCCTCTTCATCCCCTCGCATACCACGGGCCACGTCGCCTACGTCTTCGACCGCGCGCGCGCCGTCTTCACGGGCGACATGCTCTTCGCCGCCGGCTGCGGGCGCCTGTTCGAGGGCAACGCGCAGATGATGTACGACGCGCTCTGCGTGAAGCTCGCCGCCCTGCCCGACGACTATCTCGTCTACTGCGGCCACGAATACACCGAGGGCAACCTGCGCTTCGCGCTCTCGATCGAGCCCGAGAACCCGGAGATCAAGGAGCGCTACGAGGCCGTCCGCGAGCTGCGCGCCCGCGCCGCCGCCGACTGGCATCTGGCGACGCCCGCGGAGATGACGATCCCGTCGACGATCGGCCTCGAGAAGGCGACCAATCCCTTCATGCGTGCGGACAGCGCCGCGGAGCTCGGCCGGCGGCGAACCCTCAAGGACAATTTTTGAGAGGGCCGTTCTCGAGCGAGCGCCGGTCTTGAGCGAGCTCGTCCCGGTCGGCGCGGTCGTCTCGACCATCCGCCATCGCGTCGGCTTCTTCGAGACCGACGGCATGGGCATCGTCCATCACGCGAACTACCTGCGCCACTGCGAGAACGCCCGGGTCGCCTGGCTCGAAGAACACGATCGCGCCTACACCGAGTGGATCGCCGCCGGCCTGCATTTCGCCGTGACCCGCGTCGAGCTCGACTATCGCCGGCCCGCGCGCTTCGACGACCGGCTCGAGATCACGACCTGGCTCGAATGGGTCCGCGGCGCGTCCCTCGCGATGGCCTACGCGATCGCTTGCCGGGGCGAGCTGCTCGTCCACGGCCGGACCGAGCACGCCTCGGTCGACGACGCGGGCCGGATCCGGCGGATCCCGCGCGAGGATCGCGAGCGCCTCGCACGCCACGCGCTCGAACGGGCCTAACGCGAGCGCCTGCTGCGCAGCATGCGGCCCAGGTCGCCGACGCGCAGCCGGAGCTCGCGCTCGAACCAGGCGGCCGTCGACTGGATGACCTCGAGCGCATCGCCCTGCCCCGACCAGTGCTGGCGCACGACGTCGGGATGAACGTGATTGACGAGCCGCGAGAGGCAGGCGGCGACGATGAACAGGTCGTCGAGCATGCCGATCGGCCCGAGCACGAGCGCCGGCAGCAGGTCGATCGGCGAAACGACGTAGGCCATCCCGGCGACGGCGATCGCCTTCTCGGCGAGCGGGACGCGGCCATCGCGCATCAGGCGCCCGAGCAGGATCGTGAGATCCGGGAGCAGCAGCAGCAGATCGCGCGCCCCCGTCGTCGCCCCGGGCCGCGAAGGCACGACCCGCTCGCGCAGGCGATCGTAGAAACGCCGCTCGCGCGGATTCAGCTCGATCATGATGGGTCCCTCGCTCATCGCTCGCTCCCGGTTTCGCGACCGCCGCCCGGGTCGCGCAGCGCACGCGCCGCATCGCCGCCCCGATCGAGACCGATGCGCTTCGGTCCGGGCGGCGGCAGCGGCTGGCTCGCACGCAGGATCCCGATCATCGCACGCCCGTCGAGCCGATCATCGAGCCGCAGTCCGAGCAGCCGCGCGATCGTCGGCCCGACGTCGACGAGGGCGAGCTCGGGCATGCGCACCCGCTCGCGCACCCCGCGCCCCCAGGCGACGAATCCGACTGCGCCTCCCGCCTCGCTCCGCGGCTCTTCGGCGCCGCGCACGACCCCGCCCGCGCTGCTGCGCAGCTCGGCCGGCCGCAGGAGCGGGCCCACCAGCGCGTTGCCGAAGACATGACCCGGGCGAGCCCCGAGCCCGAACCAGGCCTGCGGATCGCCTCCGCCCGACGCGAGGTCGCCGGCCGAGACGACGTCGAAGGCCCGGCTGCGCTGCGCCTCGGCCTCGAGGACCCGCCGGGCGGACAAGGCGCTCTCGGCGTCTCGTGCGTAGACGTAGGCGCTACGGCCGTGGGAGAGCGCGAGCGCGAGCCAGCTGCGCACGCCGCTCTTCGAGCGCGGATCGCGGCCGATCAGGTTCTCGCGGACGAGGGCGGTATTCGGCGCGATCTCGGTGTGGACCGGTCGGTAGGCGACGTCGCCGACCACGAAGATCGCGGTGTCGGCGAGCCGGGACGCCGCGCCCAGGCAATCGACGAGGCGGCCGAGACGCTCGTCGACGCGGCGGAGGCTCTCGGCATGCTCGCGCGTGCCGTGGCCCGCCATCGCGAGGGCGGTCGCGGGCTCGACGAGGCGGATCAGCCAGAGCGCCGGATCGCGCTCGGAGCGGGCGACGTCGCAGGCGGCGGCGATGAAGGCGCCGTCGCGCTCGCCCGCGGTGGGCCAGGTCGCTGGATTCCTCGGCCCGCCCGCGGCGCCGCGCGGCGAATCGGCGAGATCCTGCTGGGCGCGGGCCTCGAGACTCGCGACGAGGGGCGGGCTCGAGCGCCGCTTGACCGACTCGAGCCAGGTCGACGCGTTCGGCTCCGAAGCGCCGTCGGGGACGAGCAGCTCGATCCGCGCGCCCTCGGTCGTCGGCCATGCGAGCGAGAGGACGCCGCGGCCGAGCGCCGCATCCCAGAGCGTCGTCGCCTTGAAGAGCCGGACGTCGATGGCGGGCCGTGCGCGATCGTCCTCGGCGCTGAGGCTTTCATCGGCGACGATGCCGTGGCGATCGGGACGCAGTCCGGTCACCAGCGTCGCGTGCGTGGCGTAGCTCGAGCCGGGGGTCGGCGGGGCCGCCGCGATCCCGAAAGTTCCCTCGGCCGCGAGGCGGGCGAGATTCGGCATCCGCGGCGCGTCTTCGGGTCCGGCCGTGAATCCCGAAGGCAGCAGGTAATCCGCCGACTCGAGCCCGGCGATCGTCACCAGCACGACCCGCCGAGGGGCGCCCGCCTCGCGCAGCGCCTGCGAACGGGTCGCATCGGCCAGCTCGGCTTCGCGCAGCGCGGGCGAAGCGCCGGCACACGCGAGGGCCAGGACGGCCCCGACCCCGATCAGCACGCCCTGCGTCCGCAATCGCCCCCCCTCGTCCCGACGCGCCCCGGCCGGCGTCGCGCGGAGACCATGACACAGGACACAGGGACGAGCATGAGTGGCCGCCCGGCCCGCGCCCCAGCTCGTCTTTTCCGCCTCCGAGCCCGACCGGGCGACCCAGAAGAGGCAGCCACCGCTTGCGATCTCGCCTAACTTGGGGCGCGTCCGGATCGCGCCCGCCAGCATCGAGACCGAGAGAATCGACCCCGATGGAGCCGTCATCCCAGTTCCAGGAAATCCAGATCCGCCTGCCCGAGCCGGTCCACGGCCTCGACCACGTGCGCGGCGTGCTCGGCGTGCCCGAATGGTGGCCGACGGGTGAACGTGTCGCGATCGTCTTCGCCCACGGCAGCGCGAGCGATCTCGACGATCCGCTGATCGGGACGCTCTGCCGCGCGCTGACGGCCCGCAGCTTCCTGACCCTGCGCTTCAACTTTCCGTTCGCCGAGGCCGGCAAGCGCAGCAGCGCCGATTCGCCGCTCGTGCTCGAACGCGGCTTCCGCGCGGCGCTGAACGTGCTCGGCCGCGATCCGTCGGCGCTGCCCGCGCGGCTCTTCCTCGGCGGCGTCGGGATCGGCGCCCGTGCGGCCGCCGGGATCGTCGCCGATCCGGTCCGCGCGGACGGCCTGTTCCTGCTCGGCTTCCCGCTGCATCCCCAGGACAAGCCCGCGCAGTCCGATCCCGAGGTCCTCTTCCGGACCACCTCGCCGATGCTCTTCATCCAGGGCGAACGCGACCGGCGCTGCCACGGCGAAGCCCTGCGCAAGGCGCTGCGAAGGGTCGGCGCGCCGATGGAGCTCTACGACGTCGCCGAAGCAGACGCCCAGTTCCACGTCCCCCGCCGCTCGGGGCGGACGACCGAAGAAGTCCAGGCCGAGATCTTCGGCGTTCTCTCGAAATGGATCGCACGCCGCCTGCGCGGCCCGGGAATCCCAGCATGACCGCCGCAAACGACCTCTACTTCGTCCAGCAGCTCGTCGGCGACATGCAGAACTTCGCCTACCTGATCGGGAGCCGCAGCGCGCGCCAGGCGTTCGTCGTCGATCCCGCCTGGAACGTGCAGGGCCTGCTCGACCGCGCCGCGCAGGACGACATCGAGATCGTCGGCGCGCTCGTCACCCACTATCACCAGGATCACGTCGGCGGCGAGATCTTCGGCCACCGCATCGAAGGCGTCGCGAAGCTGCTCGAGCTCGCGCCGATGCCGATCCACGTCAACCAACACGAGGCGCAGGGCGTCCGGCAGGTGACGGGCGCCTCCGCCGGCGATCTCGCGGTCCACGCGGGCGGCGATCGACTCGAGCTCGGTGCGATCGAGATCCGCCTCCTTCATACACCGGGCCACACACCCGGCAGCCAGTGCTTCCTCGTCGCCGAGCGCGACGCTTCCGGCGCCCAGGCGGGCCATCTCGTCGCCGGGGACACGCTCTTTCTCGACAGCTGCGGCCGCGTCGATCTGCCGGGCAGCGATCCGCGTGCGATGTACGAGAGCCTCGCCGCCCTCCGCCGCCTGCCCGACGAGACGATCCTCTTCCCCGGCCACCTCTACTCCCCAGAGGGGCACGACGCCCTCGGCCATCAAAAGCGCACGAATCCGTATCTGCGCGCCGCGAGCGTCGACCATTTCCTCGAGCTGATGGGCTACTAGCGACCCGCCGGCCCGCCTGGGGCCCGCAATGCGCGACTCGCCGCCCTGATTCGTTGCGTTGAAATGGGCACCCCCGGGCTGTAGAGTGCGGGCGTTCGAAAACCCGGCCATCCGCGTCGGGACCATGCGATTAACCGCTTCATTTCTATCGGAGGCTCGCCCCCCATGAAGGTCATGGTGTGCCTGAAGCAGGTGCCCCATCAGGACGCACGTCTCGACGTGAAGTCCGATGGCTCCTGGATCCAGGAAGACAACATCAAGTTCGAGATCAACAGCTACGACACCTACGCCGTCGAGGAAGCCCTCCGGATGAAGGACAAAATGGCGGGGGGAGCGGGCGCCGAAGTCGTCGTCGTGTCGATCGGCCCCGACCGCGTGACCCAGGCCCTGCGCACGGCGCTCGGCATGGGCGCCGATCGCGCCATCCACGTCAACGATCCCGCGGCGATCGGGGCCGACTCGCTCGGGACCGCCAAGATCCTCGCTGCGATCGCGAAGGCCGAGAACGCCGACGTGATCTTCGCGGGTCTGATGTCCGACGACGGAAACGCGGCTGCGATTCCGCCGATGGTGGCCGAGCTGCTCGACATCCCGTCCGCGACCGGCGTGCTCGCGATGACGGCGGACGGCGGATCGATCACGGCCGAGCGCGAGCTCGAGGGCGGCGCTCTCGAGGTCGTCGAGATGCCGACGCCGTGCCTGATCGCGATCCAGAGCGGTGCCAACCAGGTCCGTTATGCGTCGCTCAAGGGCATCATGCAGGCCGGCGCCAAGCCTCAGAAGAAGCTCACC
>CAZFKD010000210.1:0-1302 GCA_964519695.1 uncultured Spirochaetaceae bacterium | reverse complement strand
ATCATGCAGGCGAAGAAGAAGCCGGTCGACGTCAAGAGCCTCGCGGATCTCGGCCTGGCCGATTCCGTCGGCGGCGCCAACAACAAGACGGCGATCAAGAAGATCTACATGCCGAAGAAGGGCGATTCCGCCGAGATCCTGAAGGGATCGACCGACGAAATCGTCGCCCAGCTCGTCACCAGGATCAAAGAGCTCGGCCTGCTCTAGAACCCGACGCGCGGCTGCTCTCGGGCGGCGCGCGCAATCCATCCCGTTCCAGAACGGGCGGAAGACGAACCAGAAGAGGAGAAAACGATGGGAACCATCCTCGTCGTTGCAGAAATCTCGAAAGGCGCGATTCGCGAAGCTTCCTACGAGCTCGTCGCGATCGCCCGCGAGCTGGCCAGCGCCGGCGGCCATGAGGTGAACGGCCTCGTGATCGGCTCGGGCGTCGGCGAGCTCGCCAAGACCTTCGCCGGCAAGGGCGCGGGCAAGACGTACGTCGTCGATTCGCCGGCGGCCGCCAACTACAACCCGGAGGTCCATGGCAAGGCGATCAAGGCCGCGGCGAAGGCCGCGAACGCGTCGCTCGTCCTGATCTCGAACACGCCGACGGGCTGGGACGTCGCGCCGCGCGTCGCCGCGGGCCTCGACTGCGCGTTCGTCTCGGACTGCTTCAGGGCGTCGGCCGCGGGCGCGGACTTCAACTTCGTGCGCCGCGTGTTCAACGGCAAGCTCGACGCGGAGATCAGCTCGACGGGCCAGACCGTCGCGACGATCCAGCCCGGCGCCGTCTCCGCGTTCACGGGCACGAGCGACGGCGCGACCGAGGCGCTCTCTGCGGACCTCGGCGCCAAGTCGAAGTTCGTCGAGATCAAGATCGCCCAGTCGACGGGCGTCGATCTGACCAAGGCCGACGTGATCGTCTCGGGCGGCCGCGGCGTCGGCGCGCCGGAGAAGTTCCCGGAAGTCATCCAGCCGCTGGCCGACGCGCTCGGCGGCGCGATGGGCGCCTCGCGGCCGGTGGTCGACGCGGGCTGGCTCGACCATCCCTATCAGGTCGGCTCGTCCGGCCAGGTCGTCGCGCCGAAGCTCTACATCGCAGCGGGCATCTCGGGCGCGATCCAGCACCTCGTCGGCATGAAGGCCTCGAACTTCATCATCGCGATCAACAAGGACGAGGACGCCCCGATCTTCGAGGTCGCGAACCTCGGCGTCGTGGCGGACCTGTTCGAGGTGGTGCCCAAGCTCACCGAGGCCATCAAGACCGCGAAGGGCTGAACGCCCCGCGATCTTCGTTGACAGCCCGGAGCCCAGGGAGTA
>CAZFKD010000209.1:0-7284 GCA_964519695.1 uncultured Spirochaetaceae bacterium | reverse complement strand
GCTCGCCCTGCACGCGCGCCATGTCCGTCGCCATCTCGAGGAGCTCTCCGGCCGCAGCTACTGGTCGAAGCTCCCGGGCTCGCCGGAGTTCGTCGTGCTCTTCCTGCCCGGCGAGCCCTTCTTCGCCGCCGCCCTAGAGAGCGATCCCGAGCTGATCGCCGACGGCGCCGAGCGCCGCGTCCTGATCGCGGGCCCGACGACCCTGATCGCGCTCCTGCGCGCGATCGCCCACGGCTGGCAGCAGGAGGAGATGGCGGAGAACGCCGCCGCCGTCGCGCGCATCGGCCGCGAGCTCTTCGATCGCCTGGTCGCGCTGAACGAAAAGTTCGGGACCCTCGGCCGGCGGCTCGACTCCGCCGTCGACGCCTACAACCAGGCGATCGGCTCGCTCGAGTCCCGCGTCCACGTCTCGGCGCGGCGGATGGCGGAGCTCGGGGTCGCGCAGTCGGTGCCGCTCGAGGCGCTACCGGCGATCGAGAAGCGGGCGCGGCTGCCGCGGGGGGATGAGGGGGATGCGGAGCGGGGCGGGGACGTGCTGGGTTAGTCACTCGTGTTCAGCGCTGCGGGCGACCCGGGCCTCGTGGGCGCGGCGATTTCCGAGCGCCGAGAGAAAACTCACCATCTGGTCGAGCCAGGCGTTGTAGAGGCCGTACGGATCATCGTCTGGATGACGCTCACATAGCCTTGCATAGAGCACGAGCTCTGCCGGTTCGTCTGCCACCGTTCTTCCATCGACTGCGATCCCGAGCTCTTCGATTCTCTCTCGGGCAACTTCGACGAGCGCGGCCTCGGCGGTCGGCTTTCCGTCGGCGAGATCGGATAACCCCTGCGTCACCAGATCGGCGCCGGGAAGTCCCTCGAGAACGTCGTATTCGGAGATCATCGATGTGACTCTCCCGCTCCGCAGAGCGCATCGAGATGGCGCGCGAGCTTGGCGCGATCGACTCGGGGGAACCGATCGAGCCTCGATGCCATCTCGTCGAGTGCGCCTCGAAGACCGTCGCAGCTCACGAGCCCGCGTTCGAGCATCGCCCGCACGTCGGCGATGTCCCGCCCGAATCCCCGCGCGAGCTTCGAAAGCGCCTGGGCTCGAAAATCGTAGTGGCGCACTTCGATCGGCCCGAACTGCCCGACGAGCCGACTCTGGCTTCGCCAATCCCGAAGCTCCGGCAGAAAATCGGCGGGCGACGCCAACTCGACGTTGACGTCGAGCTCTTCCTTGATGTCTGCAATCGCCGCGAACACACCCTCAGGCTCGGGATCGAGCTTGAAATCGACATCGACGGTCGAATCCCGCCAACCCTCGAGCAGCGCCGTTGCCCCTCCGGTCAGAAAGAGAACGCCAGGGCCCCGACAGGCGCGCCCGAGCGCTTCGAGCACTTGCCGTAGGCGTTCCGGGTCGAGAGGTCGACGCATGGCCCAACCATAGAGCAACTCACCCGAGCCGCGGCTCGTCGATCCCCGCCAGCGCGAGGCTCTTCTCCCAGAGCGCCCGCGACAGCGCCGGATCGAAGTCGAGCGGCTTCTCGCGGCGCTTGTTCGAGCGCCAGTAGCCCCCGGTCGCGCGTTCGAGGGCCGGATCCGTCGCGACGCGCACGGCCGTCCGCGCGGCGCGGGCCGCGCTCGGGAAGAAGCCGCGGATCAGCGGGCCGACGAGGCGATAGGCGAGGCCCGGGTTGTCGGCACCGATGTTCGAGGCGACGGGGCCGGGATCGACGGCGTTGACGGTGACCCAGCGGGCCGCGCCGTCGACCGCGCGGCGCAGGTCGAACGCGCCGCGTCCGGCTCGCGCCGCAGCGTTGCCCGTTGCCTCGGCGGACGGCGCGCCCGCCGGATTGCCCGCCGTGCCCACCGATGCCCCCGCCGCATCTGCGAGCCGCCGAGCCAGCTCGAGCGTGAAATAGACGATCGCGAGCTTCGACTGGCCGTAGGCCTTCATCATGTTGTAGTCGCGCCCCTGCTGAAGATCCTCGAGGTCGAGCTTCGCGATGCGATAGGTATCGGAGGCGATGTTGACGATGCGCGCGGGGCCGCTCGCCTGCAGGCGCGGCAGCAGGCCGAGGGTCAGGCGGAACATCGCGAGGTAGTTGACGGCGAAGGTCAGCTCGAGGCCGGCATCGTTCACGCGGCGCGAGAGCCCGACGAGGCCGGCGTTGTTGACGAGGATGTGCAGCGGGCGGCCGCTCTCGAGATAGGTCGCGACGGCGGCATCGATTTCCTCCGCGCGGGCGAGATCGGCGAGCAGGATCTCCGGCGCCTTGCCGCCCGCCGCCCGGGCGACCTCGTCGCGGACGGCGAAGGCCTTCTCGCGGCTGCGCGCGTGGAGCACGACGTCGGCGCCCCGCGCGGCGAGGGCAATCGCGACCGCCTTGCCGTGACCGTCAGTCGAGCCGGTGACGAGACAAGTCCGGCCCTGCAGGTCGAGTCCGCCTTCGCGGGTCATGTCGCCCTCCTCTCCCTTCGCGTTCCTTCGCGTCCCTTCATACCCCGTCGCGTCCCGTCTCTGCCTGCGCCCCGCGCTCGGCGATCGTCCCCGCCCGCCCGTGCTAGGCGTCGCCGACGCCGAAACGCTCGCGGTAGGGCTTGAAGCGCGCCTCGAGCTCCTCGGGGTCGAGGCCGAAGTCGGCGAGACCGTAGCGATGGGTGCCGTATTTGTGCTGCGGGTTCTCGGCGATCCAGCGCCGGGCGCGGGCTTCGGAGCCCGCGTTCCAATCGAGCGCGCAGAAGGCGTGGACGCGCTTCAGCTCGCCGATCGGATCGCGCACGAGATCCGCATAATGCACGTCGAGGACCCGCCCCGGCGCGATCCGATCCCGCACGGCGATCGCCCGCAGCGCCGAGTTCACCATCTGATCCGCGACCCTTCGCCCGACCGCGACCGGATCGACCCGCCGCGACAGCATCGCGCCCGCATGCGCCATCATGCTGCTGAACGAAGGTACGACTTTCAGCGGATCGCGATGCGTATGGATGACCTTCGCGTCGGGGAAGACGTCGAAGAGGACGTCGAGGTTCTCCTGATGGTGCGGCGTCTTGCCGAGGTAGCGCCCCGGCTTCTGCCAGAGCAGCAGCTGGATCAGGCGGCGGACGTAGGCGTAGGGAGGATGCTGATCGATCGCGCGGATCCAGCGCGTATACGACGGCACCGAGAGCGAGGCGTCGACCGCCGGGCTGATGAAGGTCACGTCGAAGAGGAAGACGTCCTCCTCGGGCGCGTCGGCCTCGATCGGATGGATCGCGAAGAGCGCGGGCGACATGTATTTCATGCCGTTCTCGGCGCGCTTCGCGAAGGCCATCCGGCGCGCGGGCTCGCCCGGCTCGTCGCGGACGGGGCGGCCGAGGGGCGCGGGGTTCAGGCCTTCGGCGGAGGAGAGATGCCGCAGCTCGGGGGCGCAGGCGAGCAGGCGATGGAGCTTGGTCGTGCCCGTGCGCTGCATGCCCGTGATGAAGACGGGCGCTGCGACGGGCGTCGCCTCGAGCGAGGGATCGACCGCGCGGATCCGCTCGAGCCGCAGCCGGCACTCGAGCGCGCGCACGACGCTGCTGCGCAAAACCGCGCGGCCGAGCAGATGCAGATCCGCCTCCTCGTCGAAGGCCGCGAGCAGCCGGCGCATCGGCGTGCGGAAATCCTCGGCGCCGAAATCCTCGAGCCCCGTCCGCCGGCGCGCGCTCGCGATCAGCGCCGCTTCGTCGAAGCGCGGCGCGGGAACACCGAGCTTCGTCGCCGCGCGCCAGGCCCCGAGCCCCATGCGCGCGGGCAGCGGAAAGGGCGGCACGCGGAACGCCGAGCGCGCCGCCTCGCCCTCGCTCAACGCGCGAGCCCCGCGAGCTCGCTCGTCTTGACGACGCGCGTCGTCGGCTGCGGATGCGAGGCCGCGCGGATCCAGCGAAAGCACATCGTGCCCTGGGCATGGCCGACCGTGTCGATCCAGTTCGGCAGGCCGGGATCTTCGTGGGCGACGACGATGCGGACGGAGCCGTCCTTCGCGTAGACGGCGGTGTGTTTGTTGACGTGGATCGTGTAGTAGCGGTAGTCGAGGGATTCCATCCAGTGGTTGTCGAGCTGGAAGTTCCAGGACTCGCATTCCGGGGGCGTCGCGTCGATGACGAGGGCCTCGTCCGGCGCGAGCTGCCAATAGGAGTGGTAGTAACAGATGTTGGGATCGCCGCCGGCGCCCATCGAGATCGAATCGTCGAATTTGGGCAGCTGGTTCACGTGTTTGTCGCGGAAGCCCTTCGCCCAGTTCGAGAAGAGCGCCGTGCAGCCGACGACCATGCCGGCGGCCTGCTTGAGGCCGGCGTCCATCGCCTCCGGCGTCAGCAGCGCGGGGCGGCCGCTCCCGCCGATCCGCTCGATCACGAGCTCGGCCGGGATCTCCTTCGTCCGGTCGAGATAGGTCTGGCGGACGATCAGCGCCGTCGTCTGCGGCGTCATGCGCAGCCAGTTGCCGGGCTTCGGCTCGCAGGAGAGGATGATCTCGAAGCGGCCGTCGGGGCCGATCTGCATGTCCTTCGCGTCGAGGTGGCCGCCCTGCTCGGAGTCGCCGGTCGAGGCGACGCCGGGCGACTGCGTGCCGAAGTCGAGGTAGTGGATCGAGTTGCGCTTGCCGCGGATCCGGTACTCGTAGGCGCCGCTGATGTTGGCGTGCTGGTAGTAGTTGTCGGGGTTGTCGGCGCCGATCTTGGCGGTCTCGTGGACCGGGCGGTTCAGCACGGGGGCGGCGGGATCGGCGTGCTCGATGAAGGCTTCGAGGGCGGTGCGCGCGAGGCGCGTGACGTAGCGGAAGCCCTCGGCGCGCTCGAGCGGATCGGTCGGCGAGCCGTCGGCCAGGATCGTCTGGCCCGCGGACTTGATCGCGTCGCAGAACTCCTCCCAGGATCGTCCGGTCATGAGTCGCTCGCGCGGGGATGCTTCGGTCATCGTCGTCTCCTTCGTTTCGCCTGCGCGGGGGCGGGAGCGGGCGCGCAATGCCCCATCCGGCGCGGCGCGAACACGGTAGGCGCCGAGGCCGCTCGAAGCAGCGACGACCGCACGACGGCAGCGGCGATCGAGTCCAGTCCGGGCCCCTTTGCTAGCGTCGGCGCCCATGTCGAAGCCCCGGATCTTCATCGACGGCCATGCCGGGACCACCGGCCTGCGCATCCGCGAGTGGCTCGCGCCGCGAACGGACGTCGAGCTGCTCGTGCTCGGCGAGGCCGAGCGCAAATCGGACGCCGCGCGCGAGCGGGCGATCGCCGAGGCGGACGTCTCCGTCCTCTGCCTGCCCGACGCCGAAGCGGCGAAGGCGGCCGAATGGGCGCGCCAATCGGGCGGCCGCCTCGTCGACGCCAGCTCGAACCACCGGGTCGCCGAAGGCTGGGTCTACGGCTTCCCCGAGCTCGCCCCCGGCCAGCGCGAGGCGATCGCGAACGCCCAGCTCGTCTCGAATCCCGGCTGCTATCCGACGCCCTTCATCGCGCTCGTCCGCCCGCTCGTCGACGCGGGCCTCGTCCGGGCCGACGCCCCCGTCTCGATCCACGGCCTCTCGGGCTATTCCGGCGGCGGCAAGGCCCTGATCGAGCGCTGGGAGGCGAAGGACCAGGGGCGCGTCGGCCTCCCCTACGAGGCGCCCTACGCCCTCGAGCGGATCCACAAGCATGTCCCCGAGATGCATCGCTACAGCGGCCTCGCCGCCGCCCCGCAGTTCGTGCCCGCCGTCGGCCCCTTCGCCTGCGGCATGCGCGTCGCCGTCCCCCTGCATGCCCAGCTGCTCGCGCCGGGCGCGGCGGGCGCGACAGGCGAAATGGGCGAGGCCCTCTGGCGCTGCCTCGCCGATCGCTATGCAGGCGAGCGCTTCGTCTCGGTCGCGCCCTTCACGGGCCCCGAGCCGATCGACGATTTCACGCTCGACCCCTGCGCCCTCAACGGAACAAACGGATTGCGGCTCCACGTCCTCCCGAACCCCGCCGGCCATGTCCTGCTCGTCGGGATCCTCGACAATCTCGGCAAGGGCGCCTCGGGCGCGGCGATCCAGTCGCTGAACCTGATGCTCGGCCTCGACGAGGGCGCCGGCCTGCCCGGCTGATCGGCCGGGCGCCGCGCGCGATCGCCCGCCCCTGAAATTTCAAACGCCTGAGTGAACCGCTTCACAGTGGCCCCCCATGATCCGGATCACCCTGAGCTCGCATTGATCGTGCAGGGCCCCGTCGGACGGGGCAGTCCGAGCGATCGGCGAAACAGGAGTGGGCGTGATGCAGAGCGAGCAGAAGCGGAAGAACGACAACGATCCCGAGCGCGACAGGGTCTGGGCCGAGCGGGTCCGGGCAGGCGACCCGACGGCCTTCTCGGAGGTCTACGACGCCTTCTTCCCGCGGGTATATGCCTTCATCTATAAGCGCATCCGGGACGCTGCCGAGGCCGAGGACCTGACGCAGGAGACCTTCGTCCAGCTCTACCGCTCGCTCGCCTCCTACGAGGGCCGCTCGAGCCTGCTGACCTGGACCTTCGGCATCGCCCACAACGTCTGCTCCCGCTACTTCCGCCACTGCTCGCGCTGGATGGTCGGCCCGAAGGACGCCCGCGAGCTCGAGGACCATCCGAGCGACGCGGCGATCGAGAGCCGGATCGACGCCGCCCATCTGCTCGAGCGCTGCAACGAGGTCCTCGAGGGCGGGCGGCGCAGCGCCCATCAGGAGATCTTCCGCCTGCGTTATGCGGAGAGCCAGTCGATCCGCTCGATCGCGAAGCAGGTCGGGAAGTCGAGCGAGGCGGTGAAGGTCAGCCTGCGACGCAGCCGGAACCTGCTCGTCGACGGCGTGCCCGAGCTCGAGCTGATCCTCGACACCGTGGCGCAGGGGGCCTGATCCGCCCGATCAGCCCGCTCTTGAATCGAGCGATACGAGCGGCAGAGCCCCGCAGCGGTGATCGTACGGTCTCGGCCGAGGAAGCTATCGAGCGGTCGTACACCCTGACCTCTTCGCCTGACCCGCACAAGTCGCGATCCCCGCAGCGCATGGGATGCGAATGGCTCGCCCTTGGCACGGCCTTCGTCGCTTCTCGAATGTTTCTGCTGACGCAGACTGAACGCTGAAGCGACCTCAGGCTGCGCTCGACTTCGCATCCCATGCGCTGCGGCGCTCGCTCACGCCGTGCAGATCCGGCTCCGGCCCGATTCGACCCGACTCGTTTCGACTAACAGGCACGACGCCCAACCCCACCCCAGCGGACCGTTCGCTCCTCCCCTGGCACCCAGGCGAGCGACCGGCGCGGTGCGCTGGGCGCGAAGTAAAGCGCAGCCTTCGGTC
>CAZFKD010000208.1:0-7308 GCA_964519695.1 uncultured Spirochaetaceae bacterium | reverse complement strand
CTGGAGCGCCTGCCCCGATTCGCCCGCCTCCGCATAACCGGCGCTGGTCACGAAGGCGGCCCGGATCCCGCGCTTCGCGCAGGCCCGCAGCAGCGCTTCATTGGCCTGGTTCGGCGTGCAGACGACGACCAGATCGAGATCGCCGGGCGGCAGATCCTCGACGCGCGCATGGGTGGCATGACCGAGGACCGGCGCGGCATCGGGCTTCACGGCATGGAGCGCGCCGGCATAACCGCAGCGCAGCAGATTGTGGAACGTCACGAAGCCGAACTTGCCCGGATGGCTCGCGACGCCCGCGACGACGACGCCCCGCGGCTCGAAGAGCGGGCGGAACCGCTCGCGGACCTCGGCGTCCGAGCGCGCCGCGGGCAGCGCCGGCGGCGCGGCGCGCGCAGCCGGCGCGACCTCGACGAGGGCGTCGACTGCGATCGGTCGGCCCGCACGGACGATCAAGGGATTGAGATCGACCGACTCGATCTCGGGCAGCTCCTCCGCGAGGCGGGAGAGGCCGCCCAGCAGATCCGCGAGCGCTTCGCGATCGAGGGCGGGCTCGCCGCGATGGGGCTCGGTGAACAGACGGCGCGTCGCGAGGCCGTCGATCATGCGGAGCGCTTCGTCGCGCGACAGGGGCACGACGGCGAAGACCGCATCGGAGAGGGCCTCGGCGAGCACGCCGCCCTGGCCGAGCATCACGCACGGCCCGAACTGCGCGTCGCGCACGATCCCGGCGATCAGCTCGCGCTGGCCGCGGACCTGCTCGGCGACCAGGAGCTCGACGGGGCCATCCTCGGGCCGGGCGCGCGCGAGCAGATCGCGGGCCTCTCGGAGCACCGCGGCCCGGTCGCCGAGGCCGACGCGGACGAGCTGGCGTTCGGTCTTGTGGGCGATGCCGTCGCCGGCGAGCTTCAGGACGACGGGGAATCCGATCGCCTCGGCCGCCCGAGCCGCCGCCTCCGGGTCCGCCGCCGTCCGTTCGCTCGGCAGGGGAATTCCGAAACGCGCCACGAGGGCCTTCGAGGCCGGCTCCGAGAGGGTCCGGGTTCGCTGGGTTTCGGGACCCGGATCGAGCGGCGCAGGCGGGCACATGCGGGGCACAGGCTATCCGACCCGGGCGGGCCGGACAAAATCCGGGAGAGACTCGCAATTGCGCTCGGACACCCTTGAAATTGCGTATGGTTGGCTGCCATGTCGTCCGCCCCCGTCGAAGCTCCGGAGTCCGTCTTCGCCCTCGCCGAGCGCGCCTTCGCCGGCTGGGTCGTCGCCCCGCTCGAGCGGGTGATCTTCTTCGACCTCGCCTTCTGGGACGACCGGACGGGCGACGCGATCGTGATCCCGGCGGTCGTCGCCTGGCTGATCGCGGGCGCGCTCTTTTTCACGCTCCGGTTCCGATTCATCAACCTGACCGGCTTCCGCCACGGCATCGACTGCGTCCGCGGTCGTTATTCGGAGTCCGACGAGACGGGCGAGGTCAGCCATTTCCAGGCGCTCGCCGCGGCGCTCTCGGCGACCGTCGGCCTCGGCAACATCGCGGGCGTCGCCTTCGCGCTCGGGGTCGGCGGCCCCGGCGCCACGTTCTGGATGATCGTCGGCGGGCTGCTCGGGATGACCTCGAAATTCGCCGAATGCAGCCTCGCCCAGCGCTACCGCAGAACGGACCTCTCCGGCCACGTGATCGGCGGCCCGATGCTCTATCTCCGGGACGGCCTCGCCGAGATCGGCCAGGCGCGTCTGGGACGCGTGCTCTCGGTCGTGTTCGCCGTGCTGTGCATCGGCGCGAGCTTCGGCGGCGGCAACATGTTCCAGGCGAACCAGAGCTTCCAGCTGCTGGCCCAGGAGGTCCCGGCGCTCGCGAGCGGCGCAGGCCAGGTGGCCGTCGGCCTCGCGCTCGTCTTTCTCGTCGGCCTCGTCATCATCGGCGGCATCCGCCGGATCGGCGAGGTCGCCTCGATCCTCGTGCCTGGGATGTGTCTGCTCTACATGTTCGCGGGCTTACTGATCCTGATCCTGAACGCGAGCGCCGTCCCCGCGGCTTTCGCGACGATCGTCCGCGAGGCCTTCAGCTTCGAGGCCGGCGTCGGCGGATTCATCGGAACCCTGATCCAGGGCTTCCGGCGCGCGGCCTTCAGCAACGAGGCGGGCGTCGGCTCCGCAGCGATCGCCCACTCCGCGGCGCGGACGCAGGAGCCGATCCGCGAGGGCTACGTCGCCCTGCTCGAGCCCTTCATCGACACCGTGATCGTCTGCACGACCACGGCGCTGGTCATCATCGTGACCGGTGCCCTCGATGATCCGAACGCTGGCAGCGGGATCGCGCTCACGGCCAGCGCCTTCGCGAGCGTGTTCCCCGCATTCCCGAAGGCCCTGACGGGCATCGCGCTGCTCTTCGCCTTCAGCACGATGATCTCGTGGAGCTACTACGGCGAGCGTGCCTGGATCTTCCTGTTCGGGGAGCGCTCGCTCCTCGCCTATCAGATCGTGTTCCTGGCCTTCACCTTCGGCGGCGTGATCTTCCAGGATGCGAACGTCATTCTCGGCTTCGGCGACCTGATGCTGCTCGGGATGGCCTTCCCCAACATCCTGGGCGTCATCCTGCTCTCGAACGTCCTCGCGCGCGAGCTCGATCGCTACCGCGCCCGGCTCGCCGCCGGCGAGTTCAATTCGAAGCGCTGAGCACCGACTCGCTGCGCGGGGCCGACGCCTCCGTCGCAGCCGAGCGCCCTTGCCCGGTATCCGTCTCGGCGCCGACTCCGGCATCGGCCGCCGGTTCGGCCGCCGGCCCGACCCGGAGGACCTGCGGCGCCGAGAACTTCACGCGGCCCGAGGCGGCGGTCTCTCCGCCGAGCGGAAAGGGCGGGAAGCGGGAATCGTCGGTTCGTGTCGAGAGCTTCACGGCCTTCTCCGTGCCGTAGAGATAGGCGCCGAAGATCGGATAATCGCCCGGCTCGGCCGGTGCCTGCAGCGCGAAGACGATCTCGACCTTCGCCCAGCGATCGGCGTCCGCGCTCGACGAGACGCCCTCGATGTCGAAGAGCGTGTGCACCCGCTTCACGACGACCGGGGCCGGCGACGCGGCCGACTTGCCCGAGGCCGCGGTCGCGCGGAGCCGGCCGCCCGAGACGCGCGGATCGCCGATCAGCTCGAACCCCTTCGTCGCGATCGGGCGGGCATAGAGCCGATGCGGGCGATCGAAGAGGCCGACGGCGACCGTGGGGCCCGCTCCTCCGGTGAGGACGACCTTGATCTCGAAACGGGCGCCCGGCGCGACCGAAGCGGGCACGTCGACGCTGATCTGCGAGTGTCGATCGACGCTCTCGATCAACGTCGCGAGTCGTTCGCGATCAGCCTTCGAGAGGGTCTGGTACGACCCGATCCCGGCGCGGATCGCGCTCAGATGCTTCTTCTCGACCAGCTCGCTCTCGGCCCTGGCCGCCTGCCCCTCGAAATCGGTCGTGGCCGTCGATGCGTGGCAGGTCGCGCAATACAGGCCCGCGGCCGGCACGCCCACCGGCGTCCCCCCCGGATGCGCCGCGGCCCCCCCGGCCAGCAGCCAAGCCGTCGCCAAGACCAGCGAAGCGGCCGTCCCCATCCCCGAATCCAGCGCTCGAATCTGCATCTGTTCCCCCGGTCCTCATTCTGCGGCCAGCGGCCGACTTCCTCGCTGCCCCGGATCCCGCAGCCGCCCGACCTCATCGGTCCATTCGGGGGACCTTCTTGACCGGTCCGAGCGATCCCCGGCCTTCGGAAACCCGGGATCCTGCTAGCGTTCCCCACCCTGATATCGAAAAGGATCGTGCCATGCAGCTGGGCAAGCTCGGAATGTGGAGCCATGTCGACCATCTGGACGCCGAGGGCGCCGCCGCCTTCGCCCGCCGGTCCGAGGCCTGGGGCTATTCGACTTTCTGGGTACCGGAGGCGGTCGGCCGGGATCCATTCTCGCTGATCGGGTTCCTCGCAGCCAAGACCGAGCGCATCGTCCTCGCCACGGGCATCGCCAACATCTACGCCCGCGATCCCATGCTGATGAAGGCCATCTGGAAGACCGTCTCGGGCCTCGCGCCGGACCGCTTCATCCTCGGGCTCGGCGTCTCCCATCGCCATCTCGTGACGAACCAGCGCGGCCATTCCTACGAGAAGCCCGTCGAGACGATGCGGAGCTACCTCGAGGCGATGGACAAGGCGCTCTACCTCGGTCCGCAGCCTCCCGTCGACGCGCCGATCGTGATCGGCGCGCTGCGGGACCGGATGCTCGCGCTGTCCGCGACGAAGGCCCAGGGCGCCCATCCCTACAACGTGACGCCCGAGCATACGAAGCGCGCGCGGGCCGTGATGGGTCCGAAGGCGCTGCTGCTGCCCGAGCAGATGGTGCTCGCCGAGACCGATCCGGAGAAGGCGCGTTCGGTCGCGCGGGCCCAGCTCAAGATCTATCTCAAGCTGCCCAACTACCAGAACAACCTGAAGCAGTTCGGCTTCGTCGACGCCGACTTCGAGAACGACGGCAGCGACCGCATCGTCGATGCGCTCGTCTGCTGGGGCACGCCCGAGAAGATCGCGCGCCACGTCGAAGCCCATCTCGCCGCCGGAGCGAACCAGGTCTGCATCCAGGCCTTCCGCCCGGACGGCGCGCCCGGCGCGGACGAAGACCTGCTCGAAGCGCTCCCGCGCCTGGTTCGTTAGTCGTCCTGCGCCGCTCCTTCTGCAACGCTCTTCCTGCGCCGATCCGATCGAAATCCCGTCCGAGGAATCCACGATGTCGAGCTCCGCTTCCGCCCTCTTCTCCCCGATCCAGCTCGGTCGTCTCGAGCTGCGCAACCGCGTCGTGATGGCGCCGATGACCCGCTCGCGGGCCGGCGCCGACGACGAGCCGACCGACATGGTCGCCGAGTACTACCGCCAGCGCGCCAGCGCCGGCCTCATCGTCAGCGAGGGGATCTATCCGAGCTTCGACGGCAAGGGCTATTGCCGGACGCCGGGCCTCGTGACCGCGCTGCAGATCAAGGCCTGGCGCAAGGACACGCACGCGGTCCACAACGCGGGCGGCCGGATCGTCGCCCAGATCATGCACTGCGGCCGCGTCGCCCATCCGGACAACAAGCCGGGCGATGCAGAGACCGTCGCCCCCTCGGCGATCCGCGCCAAGGGCGACATGTACACGGATACCAAGGGCATGCAGCCCCTCACGATGCCCCGCGCGCTGCGCCGCGAGGAGATCCCCGAGGTCGTCGCCGAGTTCGCCCGCGCGACCGAGCTCGCCTACGACGCCGACTTCGACGGCGTCGAGGCCCACGGCACGAGCGGCTACCTGCTCGCGCAATTCCTCTCGACCGGCAGCAACGTGCGCGAAGACGAATACGGCGGATCGGTCGAGAATCGCGTCCGTTTTCCGGTCGAGGTGATCCGCGCGATGGCGGCGGTCGACGGCGCGGCACGGGTCGGCTTCCGGATCTGCCCCGGGAATCTCTTCAACGACCTCTCCGACGCGAATCCCGAGGAGACCTTTCGCGCCCTGCTCGGCGAGCTGCGGCCGCTCGGCCTCGCCTACGGCCACGTGATCCGCCTGCACGGCGTTCCGCTCGACAACATCGCGCTCGCACGCGAGGCGTTCGGCGGCCCCCTGATCGTGAACGACGGCTACAAGCGGGACGAGGCGATGGCCGTCGTCGATGGCGGCCAGGCTGCCGCGGTCTCGTTCGCACGCGCCTTCATCGGCAATCCGGACCTCGTCGCGCGACTCGAGCGCAACGAGGCGCTCGCGCGCTTCGACCCGGGCGCGCTCTACACGCCCGGGCCGAAGGGCTTCGTCGACTATTTACCTCTCGGAGGCTGACGCGTTACCTCTCGGAGGCTGACGCGCCACCTCTCGGAGGCGGATGCACTCAGCGCGAGCGCAGGGCGTCGCGGATCTCGGTCAGCAGGACTTCTTCCTTGGACGGGCCGGGCGGCGGCGCGGCGGCCTCCTGCTTCTTCATCGAGCTCATGGCGGTGTTCATCGCCTTGACGACGAGGAAGATCGCGAAGGCGATGATCAGGAAGTCCAGGAGCACGTTGATGAACGAGCCGTAGTTGATCGAGACGGCGGCGGTCTCGCCGACGGCTTCGCTGATCATGACCTTCAGCTCGGAGAAGTCGACCCCGCCGAGCAGGAGGCCGATGGGCGGCATCAGGATGTCGTTCGTGAACGAGGTCACGATCTTTCCGAATGCCCCGCCAATGACGACGCCGACGGCCATGTCGACGACGTTTCCTTTCATCGCAAAATCCTTGAATTCACTCAACATGCCCATCGATGCGATCTCCTCTCGAGCGGTGGCTCGATCCCCTGGCCGATTCGTTGCTCGATCCGCCGACCCGCATCCAGCCGTCCCGCTCCCGGCGGGCTCGGCACTGGCCCGAATCGGGCGCGCGACGGCATCGATCTGCGCGGAGGATTCCGCGGTGGAGCGCACCTTACTCAGCGCGGCTCCGACAGGTCAAGCCCCAGCTGCTAGTTTTCGCTGGTATCCCCTCCATGATTCCCATGATCCGATCCGCTCGCCGGGAGTTCCCCGCATGTCCTTCGCCGAGATCGTGCTCCGGCTGGCGATCGCCGTCGGTGGCTGGCTGATCTTCATCGCCCACGCCCTCACGATCTTGGCCCTCCGCCACGCGGCCTGCGCGTCCGGACCGCCTGGCGCGGAGAGCGCCATCCCGGGGACGGCGTTCTTCGCGCTTCTCAGCGCGCTGGCGATCGCCGGGGTGGGCGTCGGATTGCCCTGGCGTGCAGGGATCCGGGCGCTCGCGCTCGTGGCCCTCGCGCTCGCCGCCTTCGCGGCCTGGCGCGTCGCGCCGGCCGTCGCTGCGACGACGATCGCGGGTGACGGACTCTGCCGCCCGATCGAGTGGACGACGTCGGAAGGGGAAGCCGAAACGCGCCCGGCGACGCCGCCCGCGGCGGATCCGGCGACACCCCTCGAGCGCCTCTGGCCGGTGCTCCAGCTCGGCGTGTTCGGCATCGGCGCGATCCAGGCGCTGCGCTTCGTCCGGCCTCTCCGGCGCGGCGAGCGCGCCGAGCCGATCAGGCGTCGATCCGGCGGTACTTGATCCGGTGCGGCGTATCGGCGTCGGCGCCGAGGCGTCGCCGGCGATCCGCTTCGTAGTCCTGATAGTTGCCTTCGAACCATTCGACCTGGCTGTCGCCCTCGAAGGCCAGGATATGAGTCGCGATGCGATCGAGGAACCAGCGATCGTGACTGATGACGACGGCGCAGCCCGGGAAATCGACGAGCGCGTCTTCGAGGGCCCGCAGGGTATCGACGTCGAGGTCGTTGGTCG
>CAZFKD010000207.1:0-7320 GCA_964519695.1 uncultured Spirochaetaceae bacterium | reverse complement strand
GGCCGACATCGGCTGGTGGGTCATGTTCGACCGGACGTCCTTCGACGATCTCGGCGCCGAGCGGATGCCCGGATTTCCGACCCGCGAGGCGATGGTCGAGATCTGGGAGCGCGCGAGCGGACGCCGCGTGGGCGACACCATCGACTACTGGGAGATCTTCGGGCTGATGCGCTTCTGCGCGATCATGATCAAGCTCGGCGACCGGATGGTGCGGGCGGGCGTGGTCCCGGCGGCGATCGAGATGTGGCGGGAGAATGGGACCACCCATTCGCTCGCCGCCTTGCTCGCGCGTCAGGGGGCCTGAGAAGCGCGCACCGCCGGGAGCGAGAGAGGGAAATCTTTTTCCCGGGCCGGGCCGGGTGGAAAAGCGGCAGTAATGGGAAAATAATTTCCATTCGCGGGGGTTGAATCCCGCGCCGAAAAGCCTGCAATGCATTGGTCAATAACGGTCTAACCTCGCGTCGATACATCATAATCCGGTGAATTTGCGCAATTCTGGATTTTGATGGCATGTAACGTGCATCACTATGGGTCCATGGAAAACCGGGCCCCTCGTCTTCTCTTCTCTTCGGTTTGCGCTTCCGTCTTCGTCATGGCCGCCGCCCTGATCGGAGCCAGCTCCGCCCAGGCCACCGCCTTCACCGTCCACAGCTACGAGCTCGGCGAGCGGATCCTGCTCACGAACGGCACGCGCGTCTGGACCGCCCAGCTCGACGTCAGCATCGAGAACGTGGCGAGCCATGTCCCGTCCTTTTGCGTCGACGTGTTCACCCAGATCGGGGTCGGCCAGTACGACACCCGAGACATCCTCGACGCGGATACCGCCGTCGCGCCCAGCGGCGAGCGCGCCCGGAACTTCGCGTGGGCGGGTCACGTCATGGAGACCTACGGCGCGGACATCGCGAGCCTCGCCACGGGCAACATCACCCGCGCACAGGCCATCACGGGCGTGCAGGCGGCGATCTGGCAGGGCCTCTACGGCGGCAACATGATCAGCCGCTCCAGCCTCTCCGCCGGCGCGCGCAGCATCTTCGACGAGATCATGCGGACGACCTTCACGGGCACGACCGACGCCTACATCGCCGAGTTCCGCGGCGTCCAGGATCAGATCTACAACGGCCCGCGGCCGACCAACCCGATCCCGGAGCCGAGCGCGGCGCTGGTGTTCGGCGTCGGCACGCTCGTCGCGGGCAGCGTCCTGCGCCGGAGCGCCTGAGGCCCTGAGGGCAGCTGGAGAGACGCTCGGTCCATCCGGGAACGGACTTCGGGGCGGTCCCCGATCCTGCCCTAATCGAGAACGCAAAAGAAGGCCCGGTCACCGCGAAATGGCCGGGCCTTCTGCTTCGGGAGGCCGCGCCCGGTCTTCTTCGGGAGCCGCCGGTCTCACGGAATCCGCCGCTTGACCCAGTCGCCCATCCGCTGCATCGCGTCGGTCGCTTCGGGGAACTGGCCGCAGAGACCGACGTAGCCGTGGACCATCTCGCTCACGAGGTCGACCGTCACGCTCGCGCCGTCGCGGCCCGCGCGCAGCAGCAGGCGGGTCGAGTCGTCGGCGGTGGTATCGATCTGTCCGACCGCGAGATAGATCGGCGGCAGACCGGCGAGGTTCGCGTGGAGCGGGGAGATGAGCGGATCCCGGAGATCGCCCCGCTCGCCCGCGTAGTCGCGGAAGCGGGCTCGGATCCAGAGCGGTGAGACGAAGGGATCGCGGCCCCGGGATTCGAGCGCCGCATCGCCGGTCTGCTCGCCGTCGAGCCAGGGCGTCAGGCCGACGACGCAGGCGGGCAGGGGCTCGCCGAGATCGCGCAGGCGACACGCCGCCGCGAGCGCGATGCCCCCGCCGCAGGAATCCCCGAGGAAGGCCGTCCGTTCGGGCCGGACACCGAGGGCCTGCAGGGCACGCCAGGCCTTGAGCGTGTCGTCGAGGGCGGCCGGGTAGGGATGCTCGGGCGCCCAGCGGTACTGGAAGCAGAGGACGCGCGCGGAGAGGTGGCGCGAGAGGTGCTCGCCGTAGTCGAGGTAGTGCTGGACGAGGGTCGAGACGAAGGCGCCGCCGTGGACGTGGACGACGACACGGTCGCTCGTGCGGTTCTCGGCGGTCGAGATCCAGGCGGCTTCGAGGCCGTCGAGGTCGATCGTCTCGACCGAGGTCCCGGGGCTCGCGCTGGTCGGGTGGATGGCGTGCATCTTGGATCGGACGACGTCGACGGGATCCATGTGGTCGACGTTCCCGCCCGGCATCAGGCTCATCAGCTTCCGGTACTGCTCGCTCGCCACGCTCGACCTCCCTCCCGCGGTTTCCGCCGTTCGCCAGCGCGGCTCACCTCCGCCGCTCTGCGCGTCGGTGGTCCCGAGCGCTGCGGCGCGGCGGCGCCGCGGCTGGCGCCGAGTATACGCAGATCGAGCGCAGCGGTCGGGCGGAAAATTCCGGTCGCAACCCGGGCGCGTGCGCTCCCGGCGGTCGCAGGTTAGGGTCTTCACGGGAATCGACGCGTTCCGTCGCCGGCGCTCCCGCGGCGCTGAGATCGGAGTCGCGTTCATCGCATCCGAACCCCAACTCGAACCCGTAAGGGAGTCCTTGCCATGGCCGCGCCGGACCTTCGCCTCGCCGACAGCCTCTTCGATCGAATGAAGCCGATCGACGTCGATACCCACATCACCGAGCCGCCGACCGTCTGGACCGATCGCGTGTCGAAGAAATGGGGCGATCAGGTTCCGCACGTGAAGCAGATCGACGGCCGCGACCTCTGGGTCATCGGCGACCAGATGATCGGCGGCCCGGGCTTCACGACCGCAGCCGGCTTCGAGGGCTCCTATCCCGAGTTCCGCAACGGCTTCCACGACATCCCGAAGAGCTCCTGGGACGCGAAGGCCCGCCTCGACTACATGGACGAAGAGGGCATCTGGGGCGCGATCCTCTATCCCAACGTCGGCGGGTTCGGATCGGGCGGCTTCCTGAAGCTGAAGGATCCCCAGCTGATGCTCGAATGCGTCCGCGCGTACAACGACTTCCTCGTCGACTGGTGCAGCGAAGCGCCCGATCGGCTCGCGCCCGTCGCGGCGATGCCGTTCTGGGACGTGAACGAATGCGTCAAGGAAGTGCAGCGCGTCGCGAAGATCGGCCACAAGTCGATCCTCGCCTGCTCCGAGCCCCAGGCCTTCGGCCATCCCCGCGTCGGCGATCGCCACTGGGATCCCTTCTGGGCTGCGGTCTCCGAGACGGGCCTGCCGCTCAGCTTCCACATCGGCGCGGGAGATCTGTCGGACATCTTGCAGGATCCGGCGAAGATGGGTGCGAAGGCCTCGTTCGCGCGCGTCTCGTCCGGCGTGTTCATGATGAACATGAACTGCATCGGCGACCTGATCTTCGGCGGCGTGTGCCACCGCTTCCCGAAGCTGAACTTCGTCTCCGTCGAGAGCGCCGTCGGCTGGCTGCCGTCCTTCCTCGAGGGCTGCGACTGGCAGTGGCAGAACGGCCAGGTCTGGAAGGAGCATCCCGAGTACAAGCTGCTCCCGAGCGAGTACTTCAAGCGCCAGATCTACGCCTGCTTCTGGTTCGAGGACAAGGCGCTGCCGGGCGCGATGGACGTGATCGGGGACAACCTGATGTGGGAGACCGACTTCCCGCATCCGACCTGCATGTACCCGGGACCGACGGGCGGCTTCTCGACGCATCCGCGCGACTACGTCAATCGAGTCATGGGCAAGATGGACGAGAAGAAGGTCGCGAAGGTGCTCCACCAGAACGCGGCGAAGCTGTACGGCTTCAAGCAGCTCGTCTGAGCGAACGCGCTCCGCGCGCGCGGAGGCCGTGCCAGGTGCCCGGGCCGAGCGGTTCGGGGTTCGTGGCTCGGACGTGCGCGTATTGGATCGCCGGCGCGTCCGGCGCCGTGCTGCGCGCACGTCCATTACATCTCACCCCGCACGGCTCAGCCGGAGCACTCGTTGCGCCTCAGGCGGAACGATCCACACACCCTGCTTCGGCTGGGATGGGTCTCGCGGGGCGGCTTGCTAGTCGAAGCGGCCGTGGCGGCCGGCGCCGCTGGCGAAGCGGGCGGCGCCTTCGCGGGTCTCGCCGGAGCGGATGACGTCGAGGCCGCGGCGCGTTTCTTCGAGCAGGGCCTCGCCCTCCGGCTCGCCCCATTGCGTGAGCGCCGAGAGGCGATCCGCCCGCAGACAGCGCTGCGGGAAGTCCGCCAGCGTTCGGGCCAGCGCGAGGGCGGCGGCGAGGGCTTCGCCGGGCTCGACCAGGCGGTTCGCGAGGCCCATTGCGAGCGCTTCTTCGCCCGCGACGCCGCGGCCGGTCAGGATCAGGTCGAGGGCGCGGCTCTGGCCGATGAGGCGGGGAAGGCGAACCGTCCCTCCGTCGATCAGCGGAACGCCCCAGCGGCGGCAATAGACGCCGAAGACGGCGTCGCGCGCGGCGATGCGCAGGTCGCACCAGAGCGCGAGCTCGAGCCCGCCGGCGACGGCATGGCCTTCGACGGCGGCGATCACGGGCTTGCCGAGCAGCATGCGCGTCGGGCCCATCGGGCCGTCGCCGGCGACACCGACGCGGTTCGCGCCCGGCGCGCCGCCGCTGACCTCCTTGAGATCCGCGCCGGCGCAGAAGCAGCCGCCCTCGCCCTGCAGGATCGCGACGCGCAGCGCGTCGTCGGCATCGAACGCGCGAAACGCCGCGGCGAGGCCCGCCGCGGTCTCGCGGTCGACGCAGTTGCGGACTTCCGGGCGCGTGATCGTCACGAGGAAGAGATCGTCGCGGCGTTCGGTGCGGACCTTCATCGTCCCTCCTCTCGGCGCAGGGAGGATCGATCCCGCGCGATTCAGAGGCTGTGAAGATATCGTCGACCGAGCGCCGCGCAGCGCCGGTGGGCCAGATGCAAGGCGCGACGACGAGTCGTAGCGAGCTACGGCGAGGAGGAGCAACGCAGCAGATGGCCCGCCGCCGCAAGCGCCGCGACCGAGACGATCTCTTCACAGCCTCTCAGGCGAGCTCGAGATTCGCGAAGCGCACCATGACCGTCTTGACGCCGGCCCGCTCGAACTTGATCCGCAGCTTCTGGTTCAGGTCCGTGCCGATCACGGCCAGGACCTGGCCGCGGCCGAAGATCGGATGGCGGACCATCGTTCCGACGGCGACGCCGTCTTCGCCCGGGCCGTCGTCTGCGGGGAGGTCCTGCCCGAAGCTGTAGTCGAATTGCGCGCCGCTCCGCGGCGAGCCGGTTCGCGCGCGCGGGCCGCGATGGGCCGCGCCGAGCGTCTCGATCCACTCGTCCGGGATCTCCTGCAGGAAGCGGCTCGGCGACTGGTAGCTGCGCTCGCCCCATTGCATCCGCTGCGAGGCGCAGGTCAGGAAAAGATGCTCCATCGCGCGCGTCATGGCGACATAACAGAGACGCCGCTCCTCCTCGAGGCCGCCCTCGTCCCGCGACGACGAGGCGTGCGGGAAGATCCGCTCCTCCATGCCGACGAGGTAGACGATCGGGAACTCGAGCCCCTTCGCCGAATGGACCGTCATCAGCGAGACGCGGTCCTCGCGCTCCTCGTAGCCGTCGAGATCGGAGATCAGCGCGACCTGGTCGAGGTACATCTCGAGCTCGGTCCGCTCTTCGTCGGCGAGCTCGTCCTCGTTCGCCGCATGGAAGTCGCGGGCGCTCGAGAGCAGCTCGCGCAGGTTGTCGAGGCGCGCCTCGGACTCGGGCGTGTCCTCCTGCTCGAGGGCGCGCTGATAGCCCGTCTTCGCGAGGACCTCGCCGATCAGATCCTCGAGCGCGTGGCCTTCGCGCAGATGGACGAGGCCCGCATGGAGCGCGACGAAATCGGCGAGCTTCGCCGTCGATCGGCCGACGAGCTGGAGGCCGCAGGCCATCTTCATCGCCTCGAGCAGCGAGATCCCCTCGCGCGCGGCGAGATCCTCGACCCTGTCGAAGGAGGTCTTGCCGATGCCGCGGGTCGGCTTGTTCACGATCCGCCGCAGCGCGGCGTCGTCCTTCGGGTTCACGAGCAGGCGCAGGTACGCCATCACGTCCTTGATCTCGGCGCGGTCGTAGAAACGCTGGCCGCCGACGATCGTGTACGGGATGTCGTACTTCATCAGCTCTTCTTCGAAGCCGCGGGACTGGGCGTTCGTGCGATAGAGGATCGCCTGATGGCCGTAGGGGACGTGCTCGCTGCGATGCGCCGTCGCGATGTTGTGGACGACGAAGCGCGCCTCCTCGCGATCGTCCTCGGCTTCGAAGAAGCGGATCGGAGCGCCGCCCTCGCGATCGGTGAAGAGGCGCTTGTCCTTGCGTTCGCGGTTGTTCGCGATGACGGCGGAGGCGCCGGCGAGGATCGCCTGGGTCGAGCGGTAGTTGCGCTCGAGCTTGATGACGCGCGTATCGGCGTAGCCGTTCTCGAAGTCGAGGATGTTGCGCACGTCGGCGCCGCGCCAGGCGTAGATCGACTGATCGGGATCCCCGACGACGCAGAGGTTGCGATGGGCCGCCGCGAGCTGGCTCACGATCCCGTACTGGACACCGTTCGTATCCTGGTACTCGTCGACGAGGATGTAGCCCCATTTCTGCTGGTAGTACTGGAGCACGCGCGGATGACGCCGGAAGAGCTCCGCCGTCAACAGCAGCAGATCGCCGAAATCGAGGGCCTCGCTCTCGGCGAGCTTTCGCTGGTACTTCGCGTAGAGCCGGGCGCAGAGCTCGCCGTCGAGGTCGCTGGCCTGCGCGGCGGCCGCCGGCGGCAGCAGTCCCGCGTTCTTCCATTGATCGATCTGCCAGCGGATGCGCCGCGGCTCGTGGACCTTCGGGTCGAGGCCCTCGCTCTTCAGCGCCTCCTTGATGACGCTGATCGAGTCGGCGTCGTCGTAGATGACGAAGCCGCGGCTGCGGCCGAGATGGCCGATCTCCCTGCGCAGGATGCGGACGCCGACGGAGTGGAACGTGCCGATCGTGACCTGGCTCGCGATCGGCCCGAGCAGCTTCTCGACGCGCTCCTTCATCTCGCCGGCGGCCTTGTTCGTGAACGTGACGGCGAGGATCTGGTCGGCGGGGATCCCGCAGACACCGATCAGATACGCGATGCGGGAGGTCAGGACGCGGGTCTTCCCGCTGCCCGCGCCCGCGAGGATCAGCAGCGGCCCCTCGGTCGCCTCGACGGCTTCGCGCTGCTCGGGGTTCAGGCCGTTGAAGATGGCGCCTTCGAGGGCGCTCTGGGCGAAGTCGTCCACGAGCAATCCAATCGGTTTTCGCCAACGTACTCGACGACTCCGTCGTTGGCGAGGAATCGATCGGCGTCTCCTCGACCTTCCCGCTTCGTCCACCCGAC
>CAZFKD010000206.1:0-7324 GCA_964519695.1 uncultured Spirochaetaceae bacterium | reverse complement strand
TTTCGCCGATCCCGCGGGGTCGAATTCTGCCTCGACGCCTTCCTGCCGGACCCGCGCGCGCACGAAGCGGCGCTTTCCGACCTGCAGCAGGTATTCGCCCGGCGCGATCAGGGCCGCCGCATCCGACGCGCGCGCGCCGTCCACGAGCACGGCCCCCTGCCCGACCAGCCGCCGGGCCTCCGATCGACTCGGCGCGAGATCCACCGCGACCAACACTTCGTAGAGTCGAGAGCCGGCGCGATCGACGGCGAGGACGTCGATCGACGCGATGTCTACCGGCGCCTCCTTGCGCTGCACGACGCGCTGAAAATGTTCGCGCGCACGGTCGGCCTCGGCGACCCCCCTCAGTCGGGACACGATGCGGTGTGCGAGGTCGTGCTTGAGCTCCATGGGCGCCCTCGAGCCGCCGCCCGACCTGGCCATCTCGTCGCATAGCGCCGACCATTCCCCCAAGGAGAGCACGCGCGCCCAGTCCTCCATCGAGGCATCCGGAAGGCTCATCACCTTTCCGTACACGTCCTCCGGGGCTTCGGACAACCCAATGCTGTTTCCGAGGCTCTTGCTCATCTTGTCCCGACCATCGAGGCCGACGAGCAGCGGGTGCGTGATGACGGCCTGAGGTTCCTGGCCGTAGGCCTTCTGGATCTCTCGGCCCATCAGGAGATTGAATGTCTGATCGGTTCCGCCGAGCTCGATATCGGCCTCCAGGACGACGGAATCGTACGCCTGGACGAATGGGTACAGAAACTCGTGTATGAAGATCGGGACCTCTCCGGCATAGCGCTTCGCGAAGTCGTCGCGCTCGAGCATCCGGGCGACCGTTCCCTGCGAGCAGAGCCGGACGAAGTCCGCCGTCGAAAGATGCTCCATCCACTCCCCGTTGAAGCGCAGCTCGATGGCCGAGACGTCGATCAATCGGGCGACCTGGTCGATGTAGGTCCGGGCGTTCTCCGCGACCTGTTCGGCGGTCAGTGCGGGGCGAGCCTTGTTGCGCCCGCTCGGGTCTCCGATGCGCGCGGTGAAGTCTCCGATCAGGAAAATCGGCTTGTGGCCGAGCTCGAGGAATCGGCGCAGCTTCATCAAGACGACGCTATGTCCGAGGTGGAGGTCCGGCGAGGAGGGATCCGCACCGAGCTTGACGCGCAACGGGCGCCCCTCTTGCAATCGCTTCGCGAGACGGACAGCGAGCTCGGCTTCACCATGGAAGTCGACCGCCCCCTCCCGCATGATCGCGAGCTGGCGATCGACCTCATTTCGGATCTTCGGATCGATCATCGCTCGCCCGTCCCCGTCTTCCCGAACCTCATCTGGGCTCCCCCGGCTCGGCACCGTCCACGAGAACGGCCCCTGACTCGCTCAAAATTCCATCCATCCGAACGTCGAGCGACGTCATCGGCAGCCGGTCGACGACCTGGAATCCGAATCCGACGCCGATCAGGATGGGTCGCGTCCCGGGCATACGGCCGGTCGCGAACGTGCGATCGTAGTATCCACCACCTCGCCCCAATCGACCGCCCTGCCGATCGAACGCGAGACCGGGAACCAGGACGAGGTCGTGCCGAGTCAGGTTCATCGGCGGTGATTCGGGAGGAGGCTCCGAGATCGAGTATCGCGGGCCCGTCATCAGCGTCGATTTCGCGGCGACCGCGAACTCGAGGCTCCGGGTGCTCGTCATTCGCGGCAAGAGTACGGGCTTGCCGTCCCGGACCGCTCGAAGCCAGACCGCGCTCGTATCGACCTCGTCCGGCAAGGAGGCGAACAGCACGACTCGCGCCGCGGCCCGCCAGACTTCGAGCTGCTCGATTTCATCCGCGATTCGCAGACCGGCGGACTGCGCAAGCTCGAGCGTGATCTCCCGGAGCCGCTCTCGCATTGCGCACCGGATACGGCGCTTTTCCGCGGGCGGGTCGGTCGTCATCTCTCACTCGACGCCATGGGCGCCAGGGAGGCCCTCGACGGGCTATCCGATTCGATCGCGCCCGCCCGCAGCGACGCGCACTTGCTGAGCAACCTCGGCCGCGGCGCCGCTGCCTGCTTCGAAACCCGCCTGCAGCCGCTCGCGAATCCCCTCGACGGCCGGCAGTTCGATCATCCGAGGTCTGGCCTCGGCGGAGGACGCGTCGCAGGCGGAAATCACGCCCGACAGCTCGGGCGATTCGGATTGCGGCGGCCGACCGATCGCGGCTTCGACGCGCTCGATCAGCTCCCTCACCCGTTCCTCGCCCGCTCCGCCGGAGCGCTGCTCGTGGAGCGCGAGAAGCTCCCGCGCGAGATTGAGGCAGGTCAGCACCGCTACGTCGAGGGAGTCGACCGTCCCAGTCCGCTCGCGAACCCGCAGCATCGCCTGATCCACGTAGCCGGCGATCCGCACGAGTCCCTCTTCGTCTCCGTCGCCGCGAATCTTGTAGTCCTGGCCGGCGATGCGCACGGCGACCGCACGTCGGTCGTTCGGGCCGCTCATCGCATCGGCTCCGCCACCGACCGGACACTCGCCTGGAGCCCCTCGAGCCGCGCCAGGATGGCGCTCACGCTCGCGACGGCCGAAGCCCGCGTCGCACGCTCCGCTTCGAGCTTCGACTCGAGCGAGACGATCCGATGCTCGCGCTCGAGCAGCTCAACTAACAGAGCCTCACGCTCCGCAGAGAGCCTTTCGTGTTCGCGAATCAGGAAGTCGACACTTCGCTCGAGCCGCTCGAAGTCGTACCGACCATGTCCCGCGCGAGCGGAATCGTCTCGAGTCGCAGAGATCATGCAAACAGACTACACGATCCGGATCGGTGGGCGCAGGGAAAATGAGGGGATCATGTCGGCACGTGCTGTCACGTACCGGCATCACGTCCCGCGTCGCTCGAAGTCGCGCTTCTTTTTCTTCTCGGGGATCCCGCGGAGCACGCTCGCTGGCTCGCAAGAAGCTCGCCGTTCGAGCGCCCGTTCAGCCCGGGAGGTTCCCCGCCGTGCTGCGCTGCTGGAGGCGCGATTCGCCCATCAGGAATCGATCGACGGCGCGTGCCGCCTCCCGTCCTTCCCATTGGGCCCAGACGACGAGGCTCTGCCCGCGCCGGCAGTCGCCTGCGGCGAAAACGCCCGGCTCGGAGGTCCGGAAATCCGACACACCCGCCTCGACGTTCCCACGCGGATCGAGCTTGAGCCCCAGCCCCTCGAGCAGGCCAGCCCGGTTGGGCCCGAGAAAACCGAGAGCGAGCAAGACCAGATCCGCCTTCAGCTCGAACTCGCTGCCGGGCACCTCCGTCATGGTCGTACGCCCGGATGCGTCGGGTGCGCCGAACTGCACCCGCACGCCGTGCAGCCGCTCCACGCGCCCGTTCGACCCCGAGAACCGCTTCGTCGTGAGCGCGAACTTCCGCACGCCCCCCTCGTCGTGCGAGCTCGAGCTGCGGGCGATCATGGGCCACATCGGCCACGGTGTCGCAGGATTCTTGTCCTTCGGCGGCTCTTCGAGGAGCTCGATCGAGGTCACCGACTTCGCCCTCTGGCGCAGGCTCGTCCCCACACAGTCGGAGCCGGTATCGCCACCACCGAGCACGATCACGTCCTTACCCGTCGCGAGAATCTCGATCTCCGGCGGAATCGTGTCGCCGTGAACACGCTTTGTGGCCTGGGGCAGGAACTCCATCGCGAAATGGATACCGGCCAGGTCGCGCCCCTCGACCGGCAGGTCTCGGGGATGCTCGGCGCCGAGGCAGAGCAGAACGGCGTCGAAGCTCTTGCGCAGCTCCGCCGGCGTCAGATCGGCGCCGACATGGACGCCCGTCTGGAACGCCACGCCCTCTTCCCGCATCTGATCGAGGCGCCGATCGATGATCCATTTCTCCATCTTGAACTCGGGAATTCCGTATCGCAGCAGACCGCCGATGCGATCGTTCTTCTCGAAGACGGTGACGGCATGCCCGGCGCGAGCGAGCTGTTGCGCCGCGGCCAGGCCCGACGGACCGGATCCGACGACCGCAACCGACCTCCCCGTCCGCCGCGCGGCGATCACGGGCTTGATGTAGCCCTGCTCCCAGGCATGACTCACGATCTTGAACTCGATGTTCTTGATCGTGACCGGATCGTCGTTGATCCCCAGAACGCACGCGGCTTCGCAGGGCGCGGGGCAGATCGAGCCCGTGAATTCCGGGAAGTTGTTCGTCGAGTGGAGGCGGGAGATCGCCTCCTCCCACTGGTTGCGGTAGACGAGATCATTCCAGTCGGGAATCACGTTGCCGAGCGGGCATCCGCCTCGCCCGCTGTTCGGGTTGCTGCAGAACGGAATCCCGCAGTCCATGCAGCGCGACGCCTGGGACTGCAGCACGTCTTCCGGAACGGGCAGCATGACTTGCTTGAAGTCGCGCAGCCGCTCCTCGACCGGGCGATAGCTCGCCCCCTTGCGTCGGCTCTCGAGAAATCCTGTGGGCTTGGCCATGGATGATCTGCCTCACCGCCGCGCCTGGAACGGCTCGATCGAGCCTCGGGCGCGGGAGGGTACTTTGTTCACGATTCGGTTTCGGAGAACTTCTGCAGCGCCTCGCGGTACTCCCTCGGGAAGACCTTCACGAACTTCGGCGCATACGTATCCCACTTCCGGAGAACGTCCTCCGCTCGGCGACTTCGGGTGTAGTCGAAGTGCTTGCGAAGCATGTTCTGGACGTAGACCACGTCCGTCTCGCCGAGCGGCTCGAGATCGACCTCGGCGAGTGGATTGAGCTTGGAGGCGAGCTCGCCCTCGAGATCGAGGACGTAGGCGATCCCGCCGCTCATTCCAGCCGCGAAGTTCTGGCCGACGGCACCGAGGATGATCGCCCGACCCTTGGTCATGTATTCGCAGCCGTGGTCTCCGACGCCTTCGACGACCGCCTCCGCCCCGGAGTTTCGGACGCAGAACCGCTCGCCGACGACGCCGTGGAAGAACGCCTCGCCGCCCGTCGCGCCGTACAGCAGCACGTTGCCGGCGATGATGTTCTCGGTCGGCTCGTAGGCGATGTTCGACGGCGCGCGCACGATCACCCGTCCGCCCGAGAGGCCCTTGCCCGTGTAGTCGTTCGCTTCGCCCTCGACCCGGATCTGGATGCCCCGCGGCAGCCACGCGCCGAGGCTCTGTCCCGCCGAGCCCTTGAACTCGATCTCGATCGTGGCATCGGGAAGCCCCTCGAGCCCGTATCGCCGCGAGAGCTCGGAGCCGAGGATCGTCCCGACCGTGCGATTCGTGTTCTCGATCGGCAGCTCGATGCGGACCTTCTCGCCGCGCTCGAGCGCGGGCTCGGCGAGCTGGAGAAGCTTCATGTCGAGGGCCTTCTCGAGGCCGTGATCCTGCTTCGCACAGTGGCGCGTCGCATGCGGGAGATTCGGCTTGTAGAGCAGGTCCGAGAAGTCGAGCGACGAAGCCTTCCAATGGTTGATGGACTTGCGCGTCGTCAGCCGATCGACTTGTCCGATCATCTCGTCCATCGTGCGGTACCCGAGCTTCGCCATCAGCTGCCGAGCCTGCTCGGCGACGAAGAAGAGGAAGCGGGTCACGTGCTCCGGCTGGCCGGCGAAGCGCTTGCGCAGCTCGGGATCCTGGGTCGCGATGCCGACCGGGCAGGTATTGAGATGGCAGACACGCATCAGGATGCAGCCGAGGGCGACGAGCGGCGCCGTCGCGAAGCCGAACTCGTCGGCCCCGAGCAGCGCGCCGATGACGACGTCCCGGCCCGTCTTGAAGCCGCCGTCGACCTGGAGCCGGATGCGCCCGCGCAGATCGTTCTGCACGAGCGTCTGCTGGGTCTCGGCAAGGCCGATCTCCCAGGGGCAGCCGGCGTTCTTGATCGACGTGAGCGCCGACGCGCCGGTCCCGCCGTCGTGGCCCGAGATCAGCACGAGGTCGGCCTTGCCCTTGGAGACGCCCGCCGCGATCGTGCCGACGCCGGTCTCGGAGACCAGCTTGACGCTCACGTTCGCGAAGCGATTGGCATTCTTCAGGTCGTGGATCAGCTGCGAGAGGTCCTCGATCGAATAGATGTCGTGATGCGGCGGCGGCGACGTCAACCCGACGCCGGGCGTCGAATAGCGCGTCTTCGCGATGGTCCGATCGACCTTGTAGCCCGGCAGCTCGCCGCCTTCGCCGGGCTTCGCGCCCTGGGCGATCTTGATCTGCAGCTCGTCCGCGTTGACCAGATAGGCGCTCGTCACGCCGAAGCGGCCCGACGCGACCTGCTTGATCGCGCTCCGCCGCGAATCCCCATTGGGATCCTTGACCCAGCGCTTCGGATCCTCGCCACCCTCGCCCGTATTGCTGCGGCCGCCGATGCGATTCATCGCGATCGCGAGCGTCTCATGGGCTTCGGCCGAGATCGAGCCGTAGGACATCGCACCCGTACAGAATCGGCGCACGATGCTCTGCGCCGGCTCGACCTCTTCGAGCGGGACCGGATCCCGATCGAACTGGAAGTCGAGCAGGCCGCGCAGGGTCCGCATCCGGACCGCGTCGTCGTCCGCGGCCTTCGCGTACTCCTCGAAGCTCTGGAAGCTCTCGTTGCGCACGGCATGCTGGAGCTTCGAGACCGACTCGGGATTGAAGGTGTGCTGCTCGCCCCGGAGCCGCCATTGGTAGAGGCCGCCGGCATCGAGCTCGGGATAGACGAACGTCCCGTCCGGGAAGCCGCGCTCGTGGCGCATCGCGACCTCCTTCGCGATCACGTCGAGGCCGATGCCCGACACGCGCGAATGGGTCCCCACGAACGCGAGGTCGATGACCTCCCGATGCAGCCCGATCGCCTCGAAGATCTGGGCGCCGCGATAGCTCTGGAGCGTCGAGATGCCCATCTTGGCGAAGATCTTGAGCAGCCCGAGATCGATCGCCTTCAGGTAGTGGGCGATGGCCTTGTCGACCGGCAGACCGGCCGGCACGAAGGCGCCCTCCTCGACCAGCTCCTGGACGGTCTCGAACGCGAGGTACGGATTGATGGCGCCTGCGCCGTACCCGATCAACAGCGCAAAATGGGCGACCTCGCGAGCCTCGCCCGTCTCCACGATGAGACCGCAGCGCGTGCGGGAATTCTCGCGAATCAGATGGTGATGGACCGTGCCCGTCGCGAGCAGCGACGGAATCGGCGCGAGCTCGGGTGTGACACCCCGATCCGAGAGGATCAGGATGCTCGCGCCGGCCTCGAGCGCCTGCGAAGCCTGCCGGCAGAGCTCGGCGAGCGCGGACCGCAGACCCGCACCGCCGTCCTTCACCTTGAACAGCGTCGAAAGCGTCTGCGCCTTGAACCCGGGCCGGTCGATCTGACGGATCGCCTCGAGCTCCGCGTCGCGGAGCACCGGACGATGCAGGCGAAGCAGTCGC
>CAZFKD010000205.1:0-7366 GCA_964519695.1 uncultured Spirochaetaceae bacterium | reverse complement strand
TTCGATTTCGGGGGCGTCTTCGCAGCCGATTTTCCGGCCGACTTCTTCGCGGCCTTTCGGGCGCCCTTGCGCGCTGACGAGGCGGCGCGCTTTCCCGCCGTCTTCTTCGCGGCCGCGCGCGCGGTCTTCTTCGGCGACTTTCTGGCCGAGGACTTCGTGGCCTTCTTCGCGGCTCTCCTGGCCGCCTTCTTCGTCGCCTTCCGGGCGGCCTTCCTGGCCGATTTCTTCGCCGACTTCTTTTTCCCGGCCTTCCGGGCAGCGCTGCCCGCGTTCGCGCGCTTCTTGCTTTTCGAACCCTTGCGACTCTTCACGCTCGTCACGCTCGCCGTACCCCGCTCGTCTTGGGCCCTGCTCGCCCGTGCGTCGAATCCGTTCGCCCATGTTGACACAATCCGCGCGCCTCCGGCGCCTCCTTTTCGCGCGTGCGAGCGCGCCGTCGGAGAGACTTCGGCAGGGCCGATCGACGCCGGCCGCGGCGAGCGCAGCGAGCGCGGGGCGATCGCGCGGACGCCTCAGCGCGCGCCGACCGGACGACTGACCTGCAATCCCCCGACCGCTGCGAGCGGCTCGAGATCGCCGGGCAGCAGCCAGCGCGCGATGCGCGCGAGCGGCGAAACCGAGGAGGTGATGCCGGCGCCGAGGCTGCTCAGGATCGTGCCGTCCGGGAGCACGGCGGTGATGCCGGTCGAATCGTCGACGAGCTCGACGACGTTGCGAACGCCCTGTCCCGTCTCGAGATCGACGGCGACGAGGAACGAACGCACCGGCCACGGAATCCGCCGCCCGCGATTCGTCTCGTAGCCGTAGATCACGGGCACGAGCACCTCGCCGCCGACGACCGTCGGGTTGCCGTTCCCGATGGCAACGGGCTCACCGAGTACGCCCGCCGTCGGCAGCGCCGCGCGCGTCAGCGCCGAGAGATCGCTCTCCCAGCGCGTCTTGCCCTTGCGGGTCACGGCGAGGAGCGGTGCGCCCCCCGAGCGCAGCACGAGGATGTCGCCGTTCGCCGCGACCGCGGCCGCCGCGCTCGCGGCCTTCGTCGGCACCGCGCCCCGCGGCGCCCCCGTGCGTGCATCGATCGCATACAGGAGCCCCTTCTCGTCGGAGACGTAGACGCGATCGCGCTCCGGCGAGAGCGCGGGGCTCGAGCCGCTGCCCGGCCCCATGTCGGTCGCGAACGCGAGCCGCACCTCGACCTCGGGCCCCTCGAAATCCGAGGTCACGCCATCGCGGAATTCACCGGTGCCGGCTTCGCGCTGATGCCGGAGCACGTCGAGGCCGTAGAGCGCCCCCTGCCCGGCCGCGCGCGAGGTCGCCGCGACGTAGACCCGGCCGGTCGAGAGGTCGATGGCGGGGGTATTCGCCGAACGCATGCGGCCGCCCATCAGGAGCTGCCAGGCCCACTCGCGGATCTCGGGATCCACGAGGCCGCGGCCGAACATCGAGCGCGAGAGCTTCATCGCCGTCGGCGGCGGCAGGTGGCCGGGCAGCCGCTGCGACCGATTCAGGCGGTCGCCGGTCGCGCGATCGAAGACGACGACGTCGCCGAAATTGGTGACGCCGAGGACGTCGCCGTCGGCGGTGAAGACGGCGGTGGTCAGCGCATTGATCGGCAGCTTCTTCGAGGCCCGCCAATCGCCGGGCTTGATCGGCGGCAGCGAAGCGATCCATTTCAGCTCGCCGCCCGCGCGGTAGGCGAAGAGCTGATTGCAATCGCCGATGTAGACGTCGCCCTCGACGTCGACGATCGGGCTCGAGAGGACTGCGCAGGGATCGACGCCACGATCGGCGTCCTGCCAGGGCTCGGATTGCCAGAGCAGCTCGCCGTCGAGATCGAAGGCGTGCAGGTTCGAATGGCCCGCCGCCTTGCCTGTCGTCACGTAGAGCGTCCGGCCGTCCGGCGACATCGTCGGCGCGGTCAGCACCGAGGCGCCGGCGAGCGCGGTCCAGGTCCGATACGGGCCGCCGATCGCCGCGCTCTCGACGAGCTTGCGGTTGTCGGGGCCCTGATGGAGCGTCGACCAGCCGCCGGGAGAGTAGAAGCCCTCCGCCTGCGCGGGCGCGGGGAGCGCCTGCAGCAGGAGCGGCGGTCCGAGCAAGAGGGAGACTGCGATCCGCCTCATGCATCCGGTGCGGCGGTCGAGGTTCTTCCGTGCAGGCATTCGATTCAACGACTCCATTCGAGCGGAAGCGACGTCATCCCCCGCAGCTGATCCGCGCTGCGCCAGCGGATGCGGCGCTCGTCGATCCGATAGTCGGGCGCGGCAGCGAGCACTTCCTCGACGACGACGCGGCCTTCGAGGGCGGCGACGTGGGCGCCGATGCAGACGTGGGCCGCGTGGCCGAAGCCGAGATGGCGGCGGATCTTGCGGCGGGCGTCGAAGCGATCGGGATCGGCGAATTCGCGCTCGTCGCGGTTCGCCGAGGCGTAGAGGAAGAGGACGCCCTCGCCGGGGCGCAGCTTCGCGCCTTGAATCGTCGTCTCGCGGGCGACGGTGCGCGCCATGAACTGGGTCGGCATGTCGATCCGCAGCGCCTCGACGAAGGCACCCGGCAAGGCATCGGGATGGGCCGCCATGTCCGCGCGCTGGTCGGGCGCATGTGCGAGACGGCGCAGCAGGGCGGAGATGACCTTCGGCGTCGTGTCGGTCCCACCGATCACGAGCGTCTGCATGTGCGACGCGATCTCGAGGTCTTCGAGCTTGCGACCTCCGATTGCGTGGGCGAGGAAGACGTCGGCGACGCCCGGCTCGCCGCGGCCGCGGCGACGCTCGGCGACGCGCGCGGCGAGGTATTGATTCATCTCCATCGCGGCGGCCAGGGCGTCGGTCCCCCGGCCTTCGTCGCCGGGGACGTTCTGCGTGTAGCGGTGGACCCAGCCGACGAGCAGCGGGCCGGCTTCGTCGGGCAGCGAGAGCAGGCGACAGGCGACGAGCGCCGCGATCGGATCGGCGAGCTCGCGAACGGCGTCGATCTCGCCGCGTTCGCGGCCGGCTACCAGGCGTTTGCGGGCCTCGCTTCGCACGAGCGGCTCGAGGGCATGGGCGCTCGCGCGACTGAACACGCCGCGGATCGCCTTGCGCAGTCGGGTATGCGCGTCGCCGTCGATCTGGTTGATGCTGGGGACGGGCGGCTCGACCTTCGAGACGGCCTGTGCGGCCGTCGTTCCGCCGGCGGTCACGAACGTCTCGGCATCCTCCGTCGCCCGCCAGACGTCCTCGAAGCGCGAGAGCGCCCAGGCGTCGTAGCCCTCGAGGCGATGGACGGGGGCCTCTTCGCGCAGCCGGCGATAGAAGGGGAACGGATCGGCCATGACCTCGGGCAGGAAGGGGTTGTACGCAAAAGCCTCGGGCATGGGGACCGTTCGTGCTTCGATCGGGCAGGGCATTCGATCGGGCAGGGCAAGGGGCTCGCGTGCGCCGCGCAAGGGCAGCGAGCCGTCCGTCTCCGAACCGCCGGGACCAGACGCACGGACGCTATCCCGCCTCGGGGACCTGCGCGATGCCTGCCGGTCGCCGCGGATCGGACGGCCTGGCCCTCGCGGGATGTCGCGCGGAGTGGCGCGCCTCGATCGCCCTGATTCGTGGATGCCGGCGGCGCAGAGCGAATCCGCGCGGATCGATCGCCGCGTTGCCGCCCGCTCGACGACGTTGCACGCGTGATTCCGGTCACCCCCTCGCCCTTCCCGACCACCGATCCGACAAGAGCTTCGAATCGGCTCGGGAGAGAAGCGTTGTCCAAGCCCCTGCAGAGCAGTCGCGACCGTGAACACCAGCTCTGGAGCGATGCGAACCGCGCACGCAACAAAGGCAAGCATCGCGCCGCGATCCGCCTGTTCCGCCGCCTGCTCGTCGAGAATCCGAACAACCGCGACGCGGCGCTCCGCCTCGCGCCGATGCTCGCCGTCGACGGCGAGACCTTCGAGGCCTGGCAGCTCTATCGCCGCGTCGCCCTCGAGCATGCCCGCGACAAGCAGTACATCGAATGCCTCGCGGTCTACCGGGAGGCCTGCCGTTATGTGCCCGGCGAATTCGAGGCCTGGCGTCTCTGCGCCGACCTGCTCGTCAAACTGAAGCGCCACGAAGAGGCCTTCGAGACCCTGCTCGACGGACGCACCCATTTCACCCACGCGCCGCAGCGTGCCCAGGCGATCGCGCTCTTGACGCGCGCCCGGGAGATCGAGCCCTGGGACGGCTTCCTGCTGCTCGATCTCGCGCAGCTCTACGCCGTACAGGACCAGACGGAGCTCGCCCTCGAGCTCCTCTCGACCCTCGCCTGCCGGGTCGAGGGCGCGGACCTGCGACGCGTTCGCTGGCTGCAGTTCACGCTGACCTTCTCTGCCCGGCATCTCGGACTCTGGCTGAAGAGCTTCTTCGTGACGCGCGAAGCGCCGGAGGAAGAGCAAGACGACGTGCCGACGCTGTCGCTGATCGATCCCGTGGACGACGGGGATCTCGAGCCCCGCGACACGCCCCGTCTGCGCAGCGTGAGCGGCGAGTCCGCCTGAGGTCGGGCGCGTCGCGTCCCTTCGACGCGACCGTGCGCCCTGCCCGCGATCGGCCACCGCTTCGCCGCAGAAGGCGGGCAGCGAGCGCGCCCGGATTCGGCGATGATCGGCCGCCGGGAGGCTGCGCGGCATGACGGTCCGGATGCGATCGATCGACTACCAGGAGGGGGGCACGCCGCTCGAAGGCGACTTCGCCTGGGACGATGCCTGGACGAGCCCCCGCCCGGCCGTCGTCATCGTCCACGACGCGATGAAGGCCGCGGGCAGCTTCGAGTCGGGCCGCGCCGCGACCCTCGCCGGCCAGGGTTATGCGGGCTTCGCGCTCGACGTCTACGGCAAGGGCGTCCACGGCCGCGACTTCGACGAGAGCCTCGCGCTGATGACGCCCTTCCAGCGGGATCGCGCCGCGCTCGTTCGGCGCCTGCGCGCGGGGCTCGACGTCGCGGCCGCCCAGCCCGAGGTCGACGCGCGCCGCCTCGCCGCGATCGGATATTGCTTCGGCGGGATGTGCGTCCTCGATCTCGCGCGCGCGAACGCCCCGCTGCTCGGCGTCGCCAGCTTCCACGGCCTGCTGACACCACCGCCCGCCGAGACCGGCCCGCCCTTCTCTTCGGATCCGATCGCGCCGAAGGTCCTCGCGCTCCACGGCTGGGACGACCCCTTCGTCCCCGCCGAGACGGTCCCCGCCTTCGCGCGCGAGATGAGCGAGCGCCGCGCCGACTGGCAGCTCGTCGCCTACGGCCACGCGCTGCACGGCTTCACGAAGCCCTCCGCGAATCAGCCCGAGATCGGCGCCGTCTACGACGCGAAGGCCGACCGCCGCTCCTGGCAATCCCTGCAGGGCTTCCTGAGGGAGATCTTCCGATGACCGGGAGCGCCCCGAGAAAGCTCTACTTCGAGAACTACACCATCGGCTTCGAGAGCAATGGCGGCGCCTATGCCGTCAGCGAGGCGGAGATCCTCGAGTTCGGCCGCCGCTTCGACGCACAGCCGATCCACAACGATCCCGAGGCCGCAGCGAAGAGCCATTTCGGGGGCCTCGTCGCGCCGGGCTGCCTGACCTTCTGCATCCGCACGGCGCTCGCCAACCAGATGCCCGACCGGCCCGCGCTCGTCGCCGGTCTCGGCGTCGAGAAGATGGATCTCGCGAAGCCCGTGCGGCCGGGCGACGTCCTCTCGCTGCGCATGCGCGTCACCGATCGCCGCGTCTCTTCGTCCCGCCCCGACCGCGGCATCGTGACGATGGAGCACGCGGTCCTGAACCAGAAGGGAGAGGCGGTGCTCTCGATGATCTCGCGCATGATGGTCGAGGTCCGCGGCACCACCGAGGTCGGATGCGCAGACCCGGCCGGCAGCGCCGCCGATTCCGGACGGTATGCGGCGGCGAACAGCGCAGGCGATGACTGATTCCCGGCGGCGAGACGTCCTGTTCGCCTGCGCGATCGTGGCCGTCGCGCTCGTCGTCCGCCTGCTCCATTTGCGCGAGGTCGCGCAGGGCGACCCCTATCATGCGCTCCCGACGGTCGACGACGTCCAGTACGACGCCTGGGCGAAGCGCCTCGCCGCGGGCGATGGGTTGCCCGAAGGCGTGCTCTATCTCGGGCCGGGCTATCCGCTCTTCATGGCGGCGGTCTACGCGGTCTTCGGGCCGAGCCTGCCGGCGGTGAAGGCGGTCCAGGCCGTGCTCGGCGCCGCGACCTGCGGGCTCGTCTTCGCCCTCGCGCGATCGCTCTTCGATCGGCGCGTCGCGAGCGTCGCAGGGCTCTTCGCCGCCTTCCACGCCATGCTGATCTTCTACGGCGGAACGCTCATGACGGCGAACCTGAAGGTGCCGCTCGTCCTCGCGACCACGCTCGCGCTCGTGCTCGCCTTTCGCGCGCCGGGCGCGGCGGGATTCGCGCTCGCGGGCGTGCTGCTCGGGCTCGCGGCCCTCGTCCAGCAGACGATCCTGCCGCTCGCGCCGCTCGTCATCCTCTGGCTGCTCTTCGGCCTGAAGGGCGAGCTGTCTCTCGCTCGCCGACTCGCCCTGGGCGCGATCTTCGTCGTCGGCCTTTCCGTCTGCATCCTGCCCTTCACGCTCCACAACGTCCGGACCGGGGGCGATTTCGTCCTGCTGAACTCGATGGGCGGCCCGAACTTCTACATGGGCAACCAGCGCAAGGCCGACGGGACCTGGCAGCTCCCCTCGCTCGGATTTCGGCGGCGCGCCGACAACCCCGACGAGATGCAGCGCCAGTTCAAGGCGGCTGCCGAGCGCGCGGCCCAGCGCCCCATGAAGCCCTCCGAGATTTCGGCCTACTGGATGGCACGCGGCGTTGCCGAGATCCGCACCGATCCGGCCCGCTGGCTCCGCCTCGAGCTCCGCAAGCTCGGTCTGCATTTCAACGCCTACGAAGTCTGGAACATCCGGGCCTTCGAGCTCTCGCAGCCGGGATCCTGGATCCTGCAGCTGCCGCTCGTCACGATGGGCTTCGTCGCGCCGCTCGGCCTGCTCGGCATCGCGCTCACGCTCCCGCGCTGGCGCGAGCTGATCGCCCTCTACGGCGTGATCGCGGCCTACCTCGCCGCTTCGCTGCTCTTCTTCGTGCTCGCACGCTACCGCCTGCCCGGCGTCCTCATGCTGGTGCCCTTCGCCGCCTTCGCAGTCGTCGGGATACTCGATGCGGCGCGGGCGCGCCGGGTCCGCTGGCTCGCATCCGCCGGCGCAGGCCTCGCGCTGTTCGCGGCTTTCGTCCATCTGCCCCTCGAATCCTCGCAGGGCCGGATGCACATGGCCTGGTACAACCTCGGCAACAAATTCCGCGAGCTCGAGCGCTGGGACGAGGCGATCGCCGCCTATCATCGCTCGCTCGAGCTGGT
>CAZFKD010000204.1:3023-7377 GCA_964519695.1 uncultured Spirochaetaceae bacterium | reverse complement strand
CGTGCATCTGACGCTCGAGAAGACGCCGCCGGAGCTGGCCGCCGACATCGTCGACCGCGGCATCGTGCTGGTCGGCGGCGGATCGCTCCTGACGGATCTCGATCACCTGCTGCGGCAGGAGACCCGGCTGCCGATCCTGCGCAGCGAAGATCCCTACACAGCCGTCGTTCATGGCGCCGGCAAGGCCCTCGAGAACATCGCGCTCCTGCGCGAAGTCGCGATGACCTGAAGACGACCCGGCGAGCCGATCGTGACCGTGCGACGCCGGCCTAGCGCCGGCGGCGCCGTTTCTGGAAGTGGTCGACCGCGCGCGCGTGCTCCCCGTAGCTCTTCGAGAAGACGTGGGTTCCGTCGTTTCGGGACACGAAGAAGAGGAAGGGCGAATCGGCGGGCTCGAGCACGGCCTGCAGCGACGCGCGGCCGGGGCTCGCGATCGGTCCGGGCGGGAGGCCGGGGATCTGATAGGTGTTGTACGGGTTCTCGGGATCGTCGAGATGGACGCGCCGCAGATTGCCGTCGAAGTCCTCGATGCCGTAGATCACGGTCGGATCCGTCTCGAGTCGCATGCCGCGCTTCATCCGGTTGAGGAAGACCGAGGCGATGAGCGGCCTCTCCTCGGGAGCGCCGGTTTCCTTCTCGACGATCGATCCGAGGATCACGAGCTCGCGCATCGTGAGCTCGCTCTCGGGCATCGTCGCTCGGAGCTCGCCGTAGACCTGATGGAAACGGTCCACCATGACCGCGGCGATCCGGGACGGCGCGAGCCCCTTCGCGAATCGATAGGTATCGGGAAAGAGATAGCCTTCGAGCGTGGGCCCCTCGACCTCGAAACGTCGCGGGCTCTCGGGGTCGAGCACGATCTGCAGGAATGCCTCGCGTTCTGCCAGGCCGGCGAGCGCGAGTCGATCGGCGATCTCCGTCGCGCGGATGCCTTCCGGGATGACGACGGGATGGGTGCGCACGCGGCCGGAGGCCAGGATCTCGGCGATCCGAGGTGTCGAGAGGTCGGGTGAGAGTTCGTATTCGCCGATCTTCAAGTGTTGATCGATTCCCTGCAATCGCGCATGGGCACGCAGCGCCAGGGCGCTGCGGATCAGACCGCGGGCTTCGAGGGTCCGAGCGACGGTGCCGAGTCCGTCGCCTGCATTCACCTCGAAGTCCGTCCGCGGGGGGGGCGGGCCGCCGGGCGCCGCAACGGGCGACAGCGCGAATCGGTAGGCGCCCGCCAGGGCCGCGAGGGACGCGATGCCCAGCGCCGCCAGCAGGACGAGGGCATGGCGCCAGCGCCGGCGCGGCATCTGGATCGTCTTCGGCCCCGGGGCCGTCTTCGTCGGCACTCACGTCTCCATTTCGGGTTCGGCGGGCCTCCGCGGCACCTGCGACAGCTCCAGATAGGTGCGCAGCAGGATCGCCGCTGCCACCTCATCGACGGCCCCCTGGCGCTGCTTGACGGCTCGGTTGCCGGCCGCGCTCTCGCGCAGGCTCCGCTCGGCCTCGACCGAGGTCCACCGCTCGTCGAGCGTGTCCACGGGGATCCCGGCGGTCTTCGCGAGGTCGGCCGCGAAGCGGATCGCATTCTCCGCTTCCGGCCCCCGGCGTCCATTCATGTGGAGCGGGACACCGACGACGGCGCGCCCGATCTGCCGCTCGCGGATCAATTCGCGCAGGGCCGCGAGATCCCGCTTGCGGCCACGGCTCGCGAGCACGCCCGCCGGAAAGGCCAGCTGCGCCTCGGAGTCCGAGACCGCGAGGCCGATTCGCTTGCTTCCGAGGTCGACGCCGAGAACCCGCACGGGCGCAGTGTAGCGGCCTCCCGATCGCGATTATCCTCGGGGCATGAAGATCTATACGACCGCACCGCTCGAAGATCCGCGTGAGGCCCGGCACCTGTACGGCCAGCTCGAAGAGATCGGCTACGACGGCGCATTCAGCTTCGAAGCCAAGCACGATCCCTTCCTGCCGCTCGTCCTCGCCGCAGAGCACACCCGACGACTCCAGCTCGGGACCGCCGTCGCGATCGCCTTCGCGCGGAGTCCGATGAACCTCGCGAACCTCGCCTACGGCCTGCAGCTGATCTCGCAGGGTCGCTTCCTGCTCGGGCTCGGCTCACAGGTCGCGCCCCACATCCGCAACCGCTTCAGCATGCCGTGGTCGGAGCCGGCGCGTCGCATGCGTGAGCTGATCCTGGCGATCAAGGCGATCTTCGCGCGCTGGGAGGGCCAGGCCGAGCTCGCCTTTCAGGGCGATTTCTACCGCCACACGCTGATGATTCCCGCCTTCGATCCCGGCCCGAATCCGTTCGGGCCCCCGCCGATCCATCTCGGCGGATTCGGGCCGCGCATGACGGCGGTGGCGGGCGAGGTCGCGGACGGTCTGATCGCGCATCCGTTCAATACACGCGAGTCCCTGCTGAAGGTCGTGCTGCCGGGCATCGAGCGGGGCCTCGCGACTTCGGGTCGCTCGCGCAGCGGATTCGACGTCATCGCCGCGACGCTCACGGTCACGGCCGACCGCGAGGACGAATTCGAGCGGGTCAAGCTCGCGGCCCGCAAGCAGCTCGCGTTCTACGGATCGACGCCCGCCTATCGCGGGACGCTCGATTGCCACGGTTGGGGCGACCTGCATCTCGAGCTCAACCGCCTCTCCAAGCTCAATCGCTGGGACGACATGACGGGGCTGATCGGCGACGAGGTGCTCGAAGCGATCGCGGTGGTGGGGTCGCGCGATCAGATCGCGGGCAAGCTGCAGGCCCGCCTCGACGGGATCGCCGACGGCGTGAGCCTCACGCACAATCGGAGCCCGGATCCGGGACACTGGGCGGACGTCGTGCGCGATCTGCGCGCCCTTCGCGGCGCCGGTCGGACCGAAGACTAACGGGAGGCCGCCGGTTCGGCGCGAGGAGCCGTCCGGTCGGAGAGCCGGGCGATCGCCCGATCGCGCACCGGGCGCGCCGCATGGCTGGCCGCGCGTTCGAGGGCGCGCTCGGCTTCGCGTGTCGGGAGGACGCAGAGTGCGTCGACGGCGGCGAGCTGGATGGCATGCCAGTGGGCGCGCCGGAGCACGGGCCGGCGCTCCAGGATCGCCGCCAGCCTCGGAACGGCGCGCTCGTCGCCGAGCCGGCCCAGAACTTCGATCACGGATCGGCAGAGCTGGGTTCGGCTTCCGCGAACGTGATTCTCGAGCACATCGAGCAGGGCCGGGACGGCATCGATGCCCTCGCTGTCCGCGATGGCCCGGGTCGCCGTGATCGCGATCTGGTCGAGCTGGCTCGAGAGCGCCTCGGCGAGTGCGCCATGGGCGGCCTCTCCGGGGAGCAGGCAGAGGGCGCGGATCGCCTCGAGCTGACGTCCGAGGGGCGCGGTGCGTGCGGTGCCAGCGAGCGCGGGCAGCAAGGCGGGGTTCTGGAGCGCGCCGGCGAGGCGGAGACAGACGCGGGCCCGGACCTCGTCGCGGCCGGCGATCCCCTCGAGCAGGGTCGGAATCGCCGCGTCGCCACTCGTCAGGACGAGCGCGTGAAGCGGGGTCGCGGTCATCGGATCGGGCAGTGCGCAGATCCGATCGAGGACGTGAGGCACCGCGACTTCGCGTCGCTGGAGCAGCAGCTGCGCGGCGCGTACCCCGGATGCATCGCTCGCGAGCGCGCGGTCGATCAGGTCCTCGAGACGCTCGTCGCTCGCGAGCTCGGCGAAGCGGGATCCCGCGATCCGTGCCTGGGATTCTGCACGACCTCCGCAGCCCACGGCGTGGTCGGCGAGAAGCTGGAGCGCCGCGTAGGCCTCTTCGCGCAGACCGTCCTGAAAGATCTGCCGCGCCCAGGCGACGATCTCGGCGGCCCGCTCCGCATAGGCATCGTCATCGACCGTATGATCGAGCTCGACCAGGCGCGCGAGCAGTCGCTCGCTGCGCGTGTCCTGCGTCGGTCGCGGGGCCAGCGCTTGCGCGGCGCGCGGCATGGATCGGGCAGTCGCGGTCGCCAAGGGCGGCGCGAGCGATCGCTCGGTCGGGGCGGCGGGGGCTGCCGGCGCGGGCCGGGCGACGGAGACCAGCGGTGTGGTCACGCTGATCGATGGACGCGGCGGGGTCGCCGCGAGTGCGCGCGGTGAGGCATCCACGAGCGCGTCCAGATCGTTGAGGCGGATTCCACGCGCGTCCCGCGCCGTCAGCGTGCGCAAGAACGTCCGCGCGTCCCCCTCGGTCGCGGGCGGACGGATCAGAAGCTCGAGAAGGCCCTGGAGCGCGTCCAGTGTCAGGCTGGGATCGAGGTGGAGGCGCTCGATCGCGTGGTCCGTCAGGACACGCCGGAGCTCGGCGAGACCCCCGCGTGCGACGAGCCCATCGGCGAGGTCGGGGAGGG
>CAZFKD010000204.1:0-3013 GCA_964519695.1 uncultured Spirochaetaceae bacterium | reverse complement strand
CGACCACGTAGGCCCCGTCGAACAGGACCCTTGGCAGGCTGGCGCCGTCGAATGCGTCGCTCTGGGCCCACAGGGTCAGGACCGGCACCATCTGGCCCGCTTGCTGAACATGGTGTACGCCGCCGCGAGTCACCCGACCACCGGCGACGAAGCAGGGCACGAGCCCATCGGCGAGGTCGGGGAGGGCGAAAGTCTCACCCCGGACGACGATCTCGAGAGGGCCCGCGCGCGCGATGTCGGCCGAGACTGCGAGGAATACCCGCTCGGCGATCGCCCGGCGCCGGGCCGAGGGACCACCTGGCGCCGCGAGGCCCCGCAGTCCACGCGCCAGCTCGAGCAGGACACTGGTCACGTCGGCGAGGCTGCGTGCTCGACCGCCGATTTGCTCACCGGGGCGGGGCACGGGCAGCGGCTGCGCGGTCTGGATCTCGGGATTGCGCATGGGTTGCTAGCGCCCATCGGTTCCCGGCCCCGGCGCCTGAAGCCATGAATCCAGCTCCAGAGGATCTCCGGATTTCGTCGAATTTTCGCCTTTTTGATTGACGCTCTTCGTCTGGGGCGGCTAAGTTGGCCCTCGTTCGACGCCCCCCCGCGACGACACGACCGTCGGGTTCCGTGACGGTCGGCCTTCGGTACCAGCCATTGGCGTGTTCTACCCGCGCTTCGATCGTCTCCCGTCCCGTCGAGGCCTTGCTGGGCTGCCAGCGGGGCGTGACCGGATCCGTCGCAGCCGCCTGCTTCCATCCTGCGAGTCGGGTCGGACTGCGCCGTCCGATCCGCTGCGAGATCAGGCGCGAGATCAGGCACGAGATCAGGCGCGAGATCAGGCACGAGGTCACGTGTGAGAGCACGCGTGAGACGAGGTCCGCAGCCGTTCGGTCGGCTATCCGGATACGGCGACTCGGAGACGGGGCATGAACGCAGAAATCATCACGGTCGGAGACGAGCTGCTGCGCGGCGAGATCATCGATTCGAACAAGGCGCGGCTCGCGCAGCGGCTGCTCCTGCTCGATCTCGACTGCCGTCATCAGGTCTCGGTGCTGGACGATCGCGGCGACATGCGGGGAGTCTTCCTGCGCGCAGCGGAGCGGAGCGACGTCGTGCTCGTGTCAGGGGGGCTCGGGCCGACGCGGGACGATCTGACGACCGAGGTGCTCGCAGAGACCTTCGGGCGAAAGCTCGAGCTCGATCCTGCGTCGCTCGCGGTGATCGAGGGATTCTTTGCGCGCGTCGGGCGGGAGATGGCCGACGTCAATCGAAAGCAGGCCTGGTTCCCGAGTGGCGCGGATGTCCTGGCGAATCCGATCGGGACCGCGCCGGGATTCGCGCTCGCCGTGCCGCGACCGGGCAGCGGGGTAGGAGAGGTCGTGTTCTTCTCGATGCCGGGGGTGCCGCGCGAGCTCGACCGCATGATGGATGAGCAGGTGATGCCTCGACTCGCCCGTCTGCTCGACGCGCGTGATCGCGCTGCCGTTTCGGGAACGCGGCGTCGGATCGTGCGAGCGGCTTTGCTGCGGACCTTCGGAATGGGCGAGTCGACGCTCGAGGCCGAGCTGCGCGATCTCGCCCGGGAGGGTGGGGTCGAGCTCGGATTTCGAACGGCCTTCCCGGACAATTTCCTCCGCCCGGTCGCGCGCGCGGAGACGGCCGAGGAAGCCGATCGCCGGATCGCCGAGGTCGTGCGCGCGATCCGGGGGAGGCTCGGCCCGATCGTCTTCGGTGAAGGCGATGAGTCGATGGAGAGCGTGGTCGGCCGGATGCTGCGCGAGGCGGGGCTTTCGCTGTCGACGGCCGAGTCGTGTACAGGGGGCCTGATCGCAGAGCGGGTCACGGACGTCCCCGGCTCTTCGGCCTGGTTCCTGGGTAGTGTCGTCGCGTACTCCAATTCGGCGAAGTCTTCCCTGCTCGGGATCCCCCCGGCGTTGATCGAGCGCGAGGGCGCGGTCTCGGAGCCGGTCGTGCGCGCGATGGCGGAAGGCGCGCGTGCGCGCTTCGGGAGCGATTTCGCGCTGGCGACGTCGGGGATCTCCGGGCCAGATGGTGGAACCGAGACCAAGCCGGTCGGACTGGTCTGGATCGCTCTCGCGACAGCGCAGGCGACGCATGCGGACTCGTTCGTGTTCGCGGTCGATCGCTCGCGCCATCGCCTGTTGACGTCCCAGGTGGCGCTCGACTGGATCCGTCGTTCGCTGCTGGGCGAGCCGCTCGTCGGACCGAGCTTGATGCGTCGGGCAGGAGGCAGCTCGGCGCCCGGATAGCCGGGAGCTGGGGACGAGATGAAGCAGGGCGGGCCGCGGGCGACGTGGAGCGAGCCCGGAAGATTTCGAAGGTTGATCGAACGGATTTCAAACTCGAGACGAGGAGACAGGAAAAATGGCAAGGGGCAAGGACGGCGAGGCGAAGGCAAAGGTCGAGCGCGGGGGAGTCGCAGACGAGGCGAAGGCAAAGGCCATCGAGCTGGCGGTCTCCAGCATCGAGAAGCAGTTCGGCAAGGGCTCGATCACGCGCATGACCGAGGATGCGGCGGATCATGAGATCGCCTGCTTCTCGAGCGGGGCGCCGAGCCTCGACATCGCGCTCGGGATCGGTGGCTATCCGCGCGGCCGCGTGGTCGAGATCTACGGTCCGGAGTCGAGCGGCAAGACGACGTTGACGTTGCACGCGATCGCCGAGGTCCAGAAGCGGGGCGGGGTCGCCGCCTTCATCGATGCCGAGCATGCGCTCGACGTCAATTACGCGCGGCGGCTCGGCGTCAACATCGACGAGCTGCTCGTCTCGCAGCCGGATACCGGCGAAGAGGCGCTCGAGATCGCGGACGTGCTGCTGCGCTCGGGGGCGATCGATCTCGTCGTGATCGATTCGGTGGCGGCGCTCGTGCCGCGGGCCGAGATCGAGGGCGAGATGGGCGATTCGCATGTCGGCCTGCAGGCGCGGCTCATGAGCCAGGCCCTCCGGAAGCTGACGGGCACGGTCTCGAAGTCCGGGGCGACGATCATCTTCATCAATCAAATCC
>CAZFKD010000203.1:0-7386 GCA_964519695.1 uncultured Spirochaetaceae bacterium | reverse complement strand
ACGATCGGCGAGCGTCGACTTGCCGTGGTCGATGTGGGCGATGATGCAGAAATTTCGAAGCCGCGCAGGATCGACGCTCACTGGGAAACCTTCCGTCGGACGGGTTCGGATGAAGAGGCGGATGGAGAAACGGATGGCGAAGCGGATGGAGAGCCGGCGGGGCTGCCGGGGGCGATCAGGGAGCTCGGCCGCTCGGGTCCCGCAAGATAGCCCGTCAGCGCCTCCGTCCAAGGACGGAGCGAGACGCCGAGCTGCCGGGCGCGATCGCAGTCGAGCACCGAGAAGGCCGGGCGCCGAGCGGCGGTCGCGAAAGTGCCCGTCGGGACCGGATCGATCTCGATGTCGCCATGGCCCGCGAGGTCGAGGATCGCGCGCGCGAAGCCGAACCAGGTCGTCACGCCGGCATTGCACAGATGGAGCAGTCCGCGGACCTCCCTGCGCCCCTCGGCCCGCAGCCGACAGAGCGCGAGCAGTCCGTCAGCGAGATCGGCCGCCGACGTCGGACAGCCTTGCTGATCGTCGACGACCCGCAAAGGTCCCGAGGCTTCGCCCGTGCGCCGCTTCATCGCCTGATCGAGGATCGCGAGCACGAAATTGCGTCCGGGCCCGAAGACCCAGCTCGTCCGAACGATCAGCGCATTCGGGTCGTTCGCCGCAACCCGGGCCTCACCCGCCAGCTTGGTGTCGCCGTAGACCGAGCGCGGGCCGGTCGGATCGTCCTCGCGGTAGGGACGCGTCCCGTCGCCGGGAAACACGTAGTCGGTCGAGAGATGAACGAAGCCGATCCCCCGCGCCGCCAGCGACCGCGCCCAGGCGCCGGGCATCTCGGCGTTCATCTGCCGGGCGAGCGCGACCTGGCTCTCACAGGCGTCGACCTTGGTGAAGGCCGCCGCGTTGAGGACGACCTCCGGGCGCGCGGCTTGCCGGTCGAGCCACGGTTCGATCGCGTTCGAATCGGCGAGGTCGAGCTCGATCCGGGTCGAGGCGAAGGCGAGCTCGAGGTCCGGCGCCGCCTCGATCGACCGCACCAGGCAGCGGCCGACCTGGCCGGCGGCGCCCAGAACGCCGACCCGCAGACGATCCCCGCCCGCGGCGTACGGCCCGGCGCTGCTCATGGCCGCGACGGCCCCTCGAGTCGGATCACCCAGATCGGAAGGCGCTCTTCGCGCTCGACCCGCTCTGCCATCGCTCTCGCCGTCGATTCGCCGTCGATCGGCTGGACTCGCACACGCCACCGGCTCGAGGCGGCGCCCGCCGGCAACACCTCGATCGGATAACCTTTGCCCTCGAGCCGAATCGCGAGCTGCTCCGCCGAGGGCTCGTCGCCGAAGGCTCCGACCTGGATTGCCCAGCGATCGTCCCCGGCCACCTCGGCGACGAGCGCCCGACTGCCCCTGGGCGGCCCCGAAGAATCCTCGTCCGGGGGCCCTGCGCCGACGTCGGGCAGCTCCATCCACGAATCGTCGTCCTGCGCGATCTCGAGCAGCTCGAGCTCGGCCCCGTCGGAAGCCACGGCGGCGGCCGCAGCGCGTGCCGCCGCCGCCTCGTCTTCGTCCGGACGCGCGGCGAGGGCCGCATCGAGCTCGACGGTTGCGGTGTCGCCCCGCGCATGCCCGGCGAGGAGCTCGGGCTCCTCCGACGCGATTCCGATCACGAGCCCGACGGCGAATCCCACGACGACGAAGGCGAGCAGCCGGCCGACCGTGAGGATCGTGCTGCGAGAGAATGCGTTGCGGACCTTGGGCGCGGCCATCACATCCGCTCCGGAGCGCCGACACCGAGCAGGGCGAGACCGCTCGCAAGCACGTGGCGGACCGCCAGGGCGAGACCGAGCCGGGCAGCCGTGAGCGCGGCGTCGTCGGAAAGGACCCGATGCCGATCGCCGTCCTGGAGGTAGGGGTTCCAGAGGCCGGCCACCTCGCGCAGGTAGTAGGCGACGTGGTGCGGTTCTCGACTCTCCGCGGCGCGGGCGAGGATGTCCGGAAACTCGACCAGCTTCTTCACGAGCTCGATCTCCTCGTCGAGAACGAGTCGGGTCGCATCGAATCCGCGGGGTGACGGCATCGGCAGGTTCGCCTCGAGGGCCTTGCGCTCGATGCCGTGCGTCCGGGCATGCGCGTACTGGACGTAGTAGGCCGGATTCTTCCGCCAGTTCTTGTCCTTCGCGAGCTCGAGATCGAAGTCGAGGTGGCCGTCGCGCTTGCGCTCGATCATGAAGAAGCGGAACACGTCGGCGCCGACGTCGTCGACGATCTCGTCGACCGTGATGAACGTCGCCTTGCGCGTCGACTGCTTGACCCGCTCGCCCCCGCTCGTGATCGTCACGAACTGGTGCATCACGAGCTCCATCCGGTCCCGATCGGCCCCGAGCCGCGCCGCGGCCTCGCGCACGAACGGAAACTGCTCGATGTGGTCCGCGCCCTGGATGTCGATCACGAGATCGAAGCCGCGGCGGAACTTCTCGCGGTGGTAGGCGATGTCGGGCATCAGGTAGGTCGGCTCGCCGGTCGACTTGACGACGACCCGGTCCCGATCGAGCCCGCAGGCGGTCGCCTTGAACCAGACGGCGCCTTCGGCGTCGTAGACGAGACCGGCGGCCCGCAGATCGGCGAGCGCCTCGTCGAGCTTTCCGTCGGTGTAGAGGCTGCGCTCGTTGAAGAAGACGTCGAAATGGATGTCGAGCCGCTTCAGCGTCCCTTCGATGTTCTCGAAGATGACGGCCTGCGCCACCTCGCGGAACCGGCCGTCGCCGGGCTCGTCGACGAGGGCCGCACCCTCCTTCTCGGCGAGTGAGACCGCGATGTCGACGATGTAGTCGCCCTGATAGCCGTCCTTGGGGAAGACCACCGGCAGTCCATCGACCTCGTCCTGCCAGGCCTTCTCCGGATCGGCGAGCGCCTCCGCCGTCGGCGCCGCTGCCCGCCCGAGATGCTCGAGATAGCGCGCCTTCACCGACTCCCCGAGCACGCGCATCTGACGGCCGCCGTCGTTGAAATAGTATTCGCGCGTCACGTCCCAGCCGCGCGCCTCGAGCAGCTTCGCGATGCAATCACCGAGCACCGCTTGGCGACCGTGCCCCGTCGAGAGCGGCCCCGTCGGATTCGCAGACACGAATTCGACCTGGACCTTTGGACGCACGGCGCCCGCCTCCCCGCTCGGGGCCCAGCCGAAGCGGGGGCCTGCCTCGAGAATCTCATGGATGCGGTCCTGCCAGCCCGCGCTCGCGAGCACGACGTTCAGGAAGCCCGGCCCCGCCACCTCTGCCCGGGTCACGAGCCCGCCGGCATCGCCGAGACGCGCCTTCAGGTCGGCGGCGATCTCGCGGGGATTCCGGCCGATGCGCTTCGCGAGCAGCATGGCCGCGTTGCACGAGAAGTCGCCGTGCTCTTTTTGCCGGGGGATCTCGATCGCGAAATCCGGCAACGGATCACGGTCGCCTGCCGCCGCGAGGAGCGCCTGCAGCGCCTCCTCGACCTTCGCCCGCAAGGCTTCCTTCACGGCCGTTCCCCGGCGATCGTCGCATGCGCGCTCGGGCTCGGGGCGGTCGGCTCGAAGCGGACCACGACCTCGCCCGGCATCGCCAGGTCGAGCTCCTCGCGAATCGCCCGATCGAGCGCGTCCGGTTCGCTCTGGAGGGTCGCGATCTCGCTGCGCAGGGCGGCGTTCTCGCGCACCAAGCGATCGACCCGCTCACCGGAGACCGCGAGATCGCGCCGAAGCTCGAGCCAGATCTCGAGGCCGCTCTCCCGGTCGAGCATCGCGGAGACGACGAATGCCGCGATCACGAACGTTGCCAGCGAGAGCGCTTTCACGCGGCCTTCCTCCCCCTCGATCATCGACCAGGGCCCATTCCGGGGGCGGAAGCCTTGGCCGCGAGCAGCATAACGAAATCCCCTGCCGCAGGCTCCCCTCAGCGCCGTCGATCGCGCATCGAGGAGCGGAAGTTTGCGCATCGTCGGAGGGCCGATCCAGGGCCCGGGCCCACGCGATTGGATCGGATCTGCTCAGCGCCCCGGGCCCGGCGCAACCGCCGTCGGTGCCGGATCTCCGGTCCCCGCCCCGCGCCCGACCGGGTCGGCCGCGAAGAGCTGCTCGATCCGATCGACGTATTCCGAAGCGTCCCACTCCCGAGGTCCGACGTAGCGCTCCACGACCCGGCCGCTTCCGTCGACGAGGAGCGATTCCGGCACGCCCATGGTCTGATAGCGCTCCGCGACCTGCTTGCCCGGATCGAGCAGGATCGGAAAGGTCAGCGAATAGCGATCCACGAACTCGGCGACCTTCGAGGGCTCGTCGTCGATCGAGATCGCCAGCATCTCGAAGCGGTCGCGGGGAAGCGAGCGATAGAGCCGCTCCATCGCGGGCATCTCCTGCTCGCAGGGCTCGCACCAGGTCGCCCAGAAGTTCAACAGCACGACACGTCCCGCGAGCGAGTCGAGAGAGACATGCGCGCCTTCTCGCCCGTCGTCCCCCGTCGCGGTTTCGGCATCCCGGGAACTGGACGGGTCGGCGGCGGCCAGGCGTTCGAGCGAGAACGCCGGCGCTCTTGCGCCGCGAACGACCGGCTCGTTCCCACCCTCGCTGCCGACGACGAACCAGAGACCGGCGGCCGCGAAGATCGCCCCCAGCAGGAAGAGCGCGCCGCGCGAGCGTTCGGCCGGAGGCTCGCCCATGCCGCCCTCCGATCGCCGATCGCCGATCAGGCGGATTCCTGCTGGCTCTTCTCGTTCGTCCGGTCGACGAGCTCGATCATCGCCATCGGCGCCGCGTCGCCCGGTCGTCGGCCGAGCTTGATGATCCGCGTGTATCCGCCATCGCGCTGGCGATAGCGACCGGCGAGCTCGTCGAACAGCTTCGACGTCACCTCTTTCGAGCGGATCGTCGCGAGGGCCTGGCGGCGGGCGTGGAGCGTGCCGCGCTTGCCGAGTGTGATCATCTTCTCGGCGACGCCGCGCAGCTCCTTCGCCTTCGCGTCGGTCGTCCGGATCGCCTCGTGCTCGAGCAGCGAGGTCACCATGTTGCGCAGCAGCGCCTTGCGATGGGCGCTCGTACGCGACAGCTTGCGTTGGTTTCTACGGTGGTTCATCTCAGGCCTCGCGCTGCTCGCGCATCCGCTCGAGATCCTTGCGGGGCGGCAGGTTGTCGATGGTCATGCCGAGGGACAGACCGAGGGACGCGAGCGTCTCCTTGATCTCGTTCAGCGACTTGCGACCGAAGTTCTTCGTCTTGAGCATCTCGGCTTCGGTCTTCTGGACCAGCTCTCCGATGAAGCGGATGTTCGCGTTCTGCAGACAGTTCGCCGAGCGGACCGACAGCTCGAGCTCGTCCACCGACTTGAAGAGATTCGCGTTGAGCGGCTCCGGCTCGTCGAGATGCGTCGCATGCGTCTCGGTCTGCTCTTCGAAGTTGATGAAGATCGTGAGCTGCTCCTTCAGGATCTTCGCCGCGAACGCGACGGCATCCGCCGGCTCGATCGCCCCGTCCGTCCAGAGCTCGAGGTTCAGCCGGTCGAAGTCCGTCTCGCGACCCACGCGGGCCGGGGTGACGGTGTAGTTCACGCGGCGCAGCGGGGAGAAGACCGAGTCGATCGGAATCGTCCCGATCGACATGTCCTCGGTCTTGTTCTTGTCGGCGAGGACGTAGCCCTTGCCGAGGTTCACGGTCGCCTCGAGATCGAGGGTCGAGTCGGGGCCGAGCGTGCAGATCTTGTGGCCCGGATTCATGATCTCGACCGTCTGGTCGTTCGACTGGAAGTCGCCGGCGGTGACGATGCCCTCGCCCGACTTGCGGATCCGGATCGTCTTCGGCCCTTCCGTATTCATGCGAACGCGGACGTCCTTGAGCGCCAGGATGATCGTCGCGACGTCCTCCATCACGCCGGGAATGGTCGAGAACTCGTGAAGGACGCCGTTCACCTTGATGTTGGTGATCGCCGCGCCCTGCAGCGACGACAGCAGCACGCGCCGGAGCGCATTGCCCAGCGTCGTTCCGAAGCCGCGCTCGAGCGGCTCGCAGTAGAAGCGCCCGTAGGTCGAGGTCAGCGTGTCCGCCTCGACTTCCAAACGTCGCGGCCGAATCAGCTCTCGCCAGTTGCGCGCAATCACATCACTCTGCATGGGAACCCCCTGACGTGCCGAGATCCTCGGCGCATTCCAGTACGAGACTCACGAAGCGCCTCGCGGCCCGATCCATCCGTCCTTCGGACCGAACCGCCGGCGCGCTCCTCCAATCGACGATCAGCGCGAGTAGAGCTCGACGATCAGCTGCTCGTCGATCGGCAGCGTGATGTCCTCGCGTTGCGGCAGCGCCTTGACGATGCCCTTCATCGCGTCCTTCTCGATCTCGAGCCATTGCGGCACCGCACGCCCCTCGGCCGTCTCGAGGGCCCCGCTGATGCGCGCGACCTGCTTCGAGCGATCGCGGACCTCGATCGTGAAGCCGGGCTTGACGAGCGTGGACGGCGTCAGCGCCTTCTTTCCATTGACGGTGAAGTGGCCGTGCTTCACGAGCTGGCGCGCCTCGGCGCGCGACGTCGAGTAACCGAGCCGGTAGACGACGTTGTCGAGGCGTCGCTCGAGCAGCATCAGGAGGTTCTCGCCGGTGCGGCCTTTCATGCGGGAGGCCGCTTCGAAGGTCTTGCGCAGCTGCTTCTCGAGCAGGCCGTACATGCGCTTGACCTTCTGCTTCTCGCGCAGCTGGACGCCGTAGTCCGAGAAGCGGGCCCGCCCCTGGCCATGCTGGCCCGGGGGATAGGCGCGGCGCTCGATTGCGCACTTCTCGGTGAAGCAGCGATCGCCCTTCAGGAAGAGCTTCGTGCCCTCTCGGCGGCAGAGGCGACAGACGGAACCGGTATATCGTGCCATTGAAATTCAGCCTCTTCGAATCAAACGCGGCGCCGCTTGGGCGGCCGGCAACCATTGTGGGGAATCGGCGTGACGTCGCGGATCATCGTGATCTTCATGCCCGCGGCCTGCAGCGCGCGGAGCGCCGACTCGCGGCCCCCGCCCGGACCCTTGACGTAGACGCCCAGCGAGCGGACGCCGTGCTCCTGGGCCTTGCGGGCACAGTCCTCGGCGGCGACCTGCGCGGCGAAGGGCGTCGACTTCTTCGAGCCCTTGAACCCCTGCGCACCGCAGCTCGACCAGGCGACGGCGTTGCCGCCGACGTCGGTGATCGTGATGACCGTGTTGTTGAAGGTCGATTGGATGTGGGCGATGCCCGACTGGATGTTCTTCTTGACCTTCTTCTTCGTCTTCTTGGCAACCATGCTTCCGTCCGTTCGGCTCGCGCGGCGAGCGCGCGAGGAATGGGAATTCCTGGACTACTTCTTCGTCGCGAGCTTCTTGCCGGCGATCGTCTTGGCCGGACCCTTGCGCGTGCGCGCAT
>CAZFKD010000202.1:387-7390 GCA_964519695.1 uncultured Spirochaetaceae bacterium | reverse complement strand
GACGCGAGGACGACCAGCGTCTTCTCGAGCAGCCCCTGGTTCGCGAAGATCGTGAGCAGCCGGTTGATCACCGCGTCGGTATGCAGGACGGAGTTGTCGTAGATGTCCGAGTAGCCCCCGCCGAAGACCGCGGACTTCGTGTCGTAGAGATACTGATGGACGTCCATCAGATGGACGTAGAGGAAGAAGCGCTCTCGGCCGTGGACGCGCAGGAATTCCTCCGCGGCGTCGACGACGTCGTTGTCGGTTCCCTCGAGCGAGATGTGCGGGTTCTCGACTCGCACGTTGCGAGGCAGGGGCTTGGCCGTCGGACGCTCGTAGACCTCGAAGCCCTGGTTGAAGCCGAAGCTCGGCGCCACCCAGCCATTTCGCCAGAGACCGGTGGTGCGGAAGCCCGCCTCGCGCAGGATCTCGGCAGGCATCCGGGCGCCCTCGGGCATCGCATGCGGAGAGCGGAGCACGCCCGTCCGCTGCGGATACAAGCCGGTCCAGAGCGAGGCCATCGAGCATTTGGTCCAAGAAGACTGCGCGAGATGCCGGGCGAAGCGCACCCCCGTCGACGCCATGTAGTCGAAGGTCGGGCTCGTCTCCCGCTCGTAGCCGTACGCGTGCAGCCGATGCGCACGCAGCGTGTCGGTCAGGATGAAGAGGACGTTCAGGTCCTTGCGATACGGGAACGACGCGATCTGGTCGATCGTCCCTTTGGGACGCCGATCGTCGTTCGTCACCTCGATCTGCAGGATGCCACTCAGGTAGAGCACCAGGACGACGGCGACGAGTAGGCCGATGGCGATCGCGAATCCGCGAATGATTTTCATGCCGAGGGTCTAGCGCAGGCCTGGCGGCGATTCTAGACGTGGCGAGCCACCACACACGTCAGGGACACGAACGCTCGAACGGAGTGATAGGATCCAGCCATGAAGAACGCCATCGCGAAGAACGCATCGATGAATCAGCCCGCGACGGCGTCCCGGCCGACCCGCTTCCTCCATTCTGCTTCCGGGCTGCGCATCCGCGATCGATTCGCCGCGCTCGCCGCCTCGTCGCTCCTGCTGGTGCTGGTCGCCGCCTGCGACCGCCCGCCGTCCATCGACGGGATCCGGGCGCTCCAGGACGAGGGCCGTTATGCAGAGACGATCGAGCCCCTGCGCCGGCTGCTCGAAAAGGCGCCCGACGATCCCGAGATCCATCTGCTCTACGGGACCGCGCTCGCCCGGACCGGCGCCGCCCGCGTCGCCCTCTGGTCGCTTCGCAAGGCGGCCGAGACCGAGGCGTTCACCGTGCCGGCGACGATCGAACTCGCCGTGGCCCATTCGCGGTCGGGCAACTGGGGCGACGCGATCGCCGCCGCGGCAGCCGTGATTGAGACCGAGCCGGAGAACCTCCCCGCCCGCATCCTCCGCGGCGAAGCCTACTTGAGCGAAGGCATCCATCCCGAGCGCGCGCTCGAGGACTTCGATTTCGTGCTCGACGAGGATCCGAACAGCGTGCCCGCCCTGAACGCCCGGGCCTCCGCTCTGCTGCTCGCCGGGCGCGTCGAGGAGGCCGCCGATGCGATCGACCAGCTCGAGACGATCGTGCGCGAGAATCCGGCGGACGTCCGGACCCAGGCGGGCCTCTGCGCCGCCCAGGCGGTCCTGCGACAGGAGCGCGGCGAGCTCGCCGAAGCCGAGGCGCGTTTCGAGGAATGCCTCGAGCAGTTCCCGGTCCATGGCGGCATCGTCGACGCCGCGATCACCTTCTTCGACGGCAAGGGGGACCGCGCCCGCAGCGACGCCGTGCTCGAGAAGGCCCTCGAGCTCGCCCCGGAGTCGATCTCCTATCGGCGGACGCTGGCCTTGCGTGCGGAGGCAGCCGGCGACTCGGAGCGCGCGCTGAAGATCCTGCGCGCGGGGCTCGAGACCGACGACCGCGAGCTTCGGATCGCGGTCTGGACCGACCTCGCCAACTATCATCTCGAGCGGGACGAGCTCGACGAATCGATCGCCGCCTTCGAGCAGGCGCTCGCGCTCGTCGGGGATCCGCCCGAGATGGCGATCCTGACCCACGCGGATCTGCTCGCCCGCGCCGGTCGCCACGAAGCCGCCCGCCGCGTCGCGAAGGGCCTCGCGAACGAATCCTTCGTCGGGCTGATCGAGGCGCGCATCGCCCTCGACCAGGGCAGGCCGAACGAGGCCCTCGAACGACTCGACGCTGTCTTCCCCGTCTGGCCGAACAACGCCGGCGCCCGCTACTACGCGGCACGGGCTGCCGAGCAGATCGGCGATTTCCGGCGCGCGATCGAGGAGTACCGGCAGGCGATCCGGTCCGCGCCGGAGCAGACGGAAGCGGGCCTGCGGCTCGCCAAGCTCTTCCTCGCGGCGGGACTGCACGAAGACGCCTTGAACAACGCGGGACAGTACGTCAACGTGCATCGCGACGATCCGGAAGGGGCGCGCGTGCTCGTCGCGGCCGCTTCGACGGATTCGAAGGCGACGCTCCATCGCCTGCTCGGACAGCTCCGCGGCACGCCGATCTGGCCCGCCGCGGTCGCCGAGCGCGCGCGGATCGTCGCCCGGCAGAATGGACCGGCGGCAGCGCTCGAGGCGCTCGCGGAGCTCCCCGATGCGACGCCGAACCTCTCGTCGCCCGCGAACGCGGAGATCCTGCGCGAGACGATCCTGCTGCTGGCGGCCGTCGATCGGGGGGCCGAGGCCGAGTCGATCATCGCCTCTGCCCTGGCCGCCCATCCGGAGAACCCCGATTTCCTCGAGGCCCGCGCTGCGCTGCTGGAAGCGAAGGCGAGCGCGCCCGAGACGACGCGCCAGGCCTTCGAGGCGGCGCTCGCAAAGGCTCCCCGAAACGGGCGAGCGCATGCAGGTCTCGCGCGCGCCCTCGAACGCGCAGGCGAGACCCGCGCCGCGCTCGAGGCCTACGACCGCGCGACGAAGGCGAGCCCCGAATCTCCGGAGGCCGCCCGTCGGGCCGCCCGCCTGGCGGCGCAATCGGGCGACGCCGCGGACGCCGAGCGCCGCTGGATCGAGCTCTTGAAGGATCATCCCTGGGATGCGGAGGCTGCGCGCTCGTTGGCCGCGTACCGGAGCGCGCGGGGCGTCCACGACGACATCACCCTCGATCATGCAGAACGGGGCGTTCTTTTCGGGGGCGGCAAGCCCGCCGAAGCCCTGCTGATCGCCGTCCACGAGGCCCGAGGCGAGAGCGAGCGGGCCAGGATCCTCGCTCGGGCGTTCGCCGAGGGGCAGCCGATCCCGAACCGGAGGGTTGACGCCGCGTCCCCGCCGGGAATCAGCCCTCGCGCCGCAGGCACCCCGACCGGGCCGGCGCCGCATTCCCCGATCGCCCCAGCTCCGGAGGGCGGATGAATCGGGGGCGGAGTCAGAATTTCATAGATTTTCCAAAGTCGCCCGTGTAGGGTGCAAGGACCGTTGTGGGGCTGATCGACGCCGATCCTTCCTGTCCACCGCAAGGATGGACGGGAGCGAGACGAGCCTGAACCAGCCACGGCGATCGACAACTCGAGCAAGGATTCCGATTCCGCGCCCATCGAATCGAACGTCGAATCGATCAGCGCGGAAAGACCGGTCGAATCAAGAGCCTCCGGGACCCGAACCGGGCCTATAGAACCGGCCTATAGAAGAGAAGCAAGGGATACCCAAAATGCAGCAGTACAAGACTTGGCTCCGATCATCGATCGCTGGCGCGAGCGCGGTTGGTCTCCTGTTGACCGCCGGCGGGGCCGGCGCAGCGACGCGCGGCATGGTCGGCGCGCTCGGCATCCAGAATCCGTCGACGACCCAGCCCTTCGCCTTCGAGGCAGGGCCGGGCGTGTTTGGCCGAAAGATCGGTGCATACCCGCCGACCGCCGGATTCCAGACAGTCGAGGTCGCGGGCGCGACGCCCGGTACGTTCGTCGGTCGCCAGATCACGCTCATGGCCAACCAGATGAACTTCCAGGGCGGTCGCCACCGCGACTTCCCGGCTTTCCCCAACGTGGGTCAGACGACCAAGACCTTCATGTCGGTCCATTCGGCGGCGACCTTCATGATCGGCGGCGGCGCCCTCGCCGAATGTCCCGGCCCGGGCTGCACGTCCAGCGGCGCGGGCACGGCGATCAGCTTCTGCCCCCCGCTCGCCCACAACCCCGCCGATCCGGCGCCGGGCGTGATTGGCGCCCCGGTCGGTAACTGGGACTGTCTCGTCTACAACAACCCCGGCGCGAACAACCGCGCCAAGCGCTTCGCCATCAACAACGCTCCGGGCGCTAACCATTTCGGCGGCACCTTCAGCGTGCTCCGCAACGCGCTTTCGAACGTCTGGCGCGTGCCGCAGGCGCCCTCGACGCCGATGGCCCCCAATGCCCAGGTCGAGCGCTCGTGGATGAGCAACATGCAGGTCTGGACGGGTGGTATGTCGAACTTCGAATACACCGGGAATCCCGGCAACAACGGCCCCCGAATTCTCGCACGGCTCAACGCCAATGGCGCCGTCCAGTCGACCTTCGGCTGCGCCAACGGCCTCGGCACGGTCGGCGTCGGCAAGACGTTCATGGGCATTCCTCCGGCAGGGGGCCCCTTCCCGGTCATCATCGGCGCCGGCGACAACTGCGGCACCGATCCCGTAAACCGCCCCGATGGTCAGGGCTGGGGCTTCAAGATGACGACGGGGACGATCTCGGGCTCGGACTTCTTCCCCTTCTCCAACGAGACGACGGCGCTCGGCACGCCCTTCAATCCGCAGCGGGTCCCGCTGAACTTTGGCGACGGCTTCTTCTTCACCCGCATGGGTGACGACTCCGTCGTCGGGACCGCACGCAACATCGTGCTGATCGGCGGGGCGATCTCGGTCGATCCCGTCAGCGGGAACGCCTTCGACCGCATCACCCACCTGAGCATGAAGCTCCAGGTGCCCGAGCCGGCCGGCGCGATCGGTCTGCTCGTCGGTGCGGGAGTGCTCGTGGGCCTCGCGCGGCGACGAAGCGCCAGCCAGCGCTAACGTCGGACGCGACAGCGCACGAAAAGAGGGACGGGTGGTCTTCGACCACCCGTCCCGTTTCATTCCAGGCCTCCGCCGGTTTCCATCGAGGAAGACATCGCATGCCCCTCCGCTCGATCGTCAGTCACGCGCTCATCGCCCTGCTCGCCTTCGCCATAGCCTGGGTGGTGCTCCCGGGTCGCGAGACCGAGCGATCGGCCCCCGCCGGCCGCCCTGGCGACCCGGTCGCCGCTTTCGCCGAGGTCCTCGCGATCGAGGATGCCCATGCGCGCGCGCAGGCCCTGCTCGATTTTTTCGCCGCGGCGGATCCCGCCTGGGCCGAATGGCTGCGCGCCGAAATCGCAAAACCGGACGGGTCCGGGCTGCTGCTCGACGAGCTGGCCGAGATTCTGCTCGCCTCGTGGTGGGCGAAGTCCGATCCCGAGGCCGCCTTCGCGGGCCGTGCCGATCCCGGCTGGCCGAATCGTCATCCCTGGCTGCGCGAGGTCATGCGCGCGTGGGCCGCCCGCGATCCGCTGCGCGCCGCCGAAGCCGCAACGACTCTGCCGCCCAATCCCGATCGCGGCCGCGTCGAGGCGGCGCGAATCCTCGTCGACCATTGGTGGGACCAGCCCGCATCGACGGAGCTCGGCCCGCTCTACGGTCTGATCAACGAGCTGCCCGTCATGCCGCGCGCAGGCGCCATCCAGCGCCTGATCGAAGAGTCGATCGAACATCGCGGCATCGATGCCACCGAGCAATTCATCGAGTCCATCCCGAAGCAGGAGGAGTTCGGGTCGAGCGTTCAGCAGGAATTGCTCGCCCGATTCGGCCAGGCCCTGCTGGAACACGATCTCGAGCGAGCGAAGGCCTGGGGGCTCGAACACGGCCAGGGACGGGACGGCTCGGGCGTGCTCCGTCATCTCGCCTTCTCCTGGGGCCTCAAGGACGGGCCGGCAGCGATGGAGTGGGCGACGCAGCTGCCCGAATCGCCGGAGCGCCCGGGCATCATCATGCGGGTCTGGCTCAGCTTCCGAAACGCCCATCCGGACGAGGCCGGCGAGTGGCTCCTCTCGCAGGAGCCGAACAGCGTCCTCGAGCCCGTCTTCAAGCGCTACCTGACGGGAACCGCGACGATCGATCCCCAGCGCGCCCTCGCCTTCGCCGACCGGACGAAGGATCCCGAGCTGCGCGAGCGACTCCTCACCGCCGTCGGCGTCGGCTGGATGAAGACCGATCCCGAGGCCGCGCGCCAATGGCTCGAGACGGTCGAGCTCGCACCGGCGCTCGAGGCCCAGATCCTGCAATCGAAGGTCGTCGATCCGGCCGAGAGTCGAGGGGGCACGCCGCCCTCGTAGGCGTCCGCGCCGATCCGCTCGGACGGCGCCGCGAACGACGACGGGTCGACGTTCGCGGCGCTGCACGGCGACCGGTCGCAGCGCCGGCGGTGTTATGCTCGCGCGATGTCTGGCCCGAGCATTCGACCCGCGCTTCCCTCTGCCCCCTCCGCCCTGCATGGCCTGCGCGTCCTCGACCTGACGACGCTGCTCGCCGCGCCGCAGATCGCCGCGATGCTCGGCGATTTCGGCGCCGACGTCGTCAAGATCGAGCCCCCTTCCGGCGATCCCCTGCGCCAGATCGGCGTCCGCCGCGGCGAGGGCTCGCCCGCCTGGGCCTTCGTCTCGCGCAACAAACGCGCGATCACCCTCGATCTCGACCGCCCGGAAGGCCAGCGCCTCTTCCGACGCCTCGTCGGCGAGGCCGACGTGCTCGTCGAGAACCTGACGCCCGCGCTGCGCGAGCGCTGGGGCTGCGACTACGCCTCCCTCTCGGCCGCCCATCCGCGTCTCGTCGTCGTCAGCGTCAGCTGTCATGGCCAGACCGGACCGCGCGCGAGCGAGCCCGGCGCGGGCGCCCTCGCCGAAGCCTATGCCGGCTTCGCCCACATGAACGGCGAGGCCGGCGCGAAGCACGATATTCCTTATTTGTTCGAGTTGCTGGTCTATCCGCTGAAGGGCGAGGCCGGCCAGAC
>CAZFKD010000202.1:0-377 GCA_964519695.1 uncultured Spirochaetaceae bacterium | reverse complement strand
GAGGGAAGGATCGGCGAGGCCGGCGGCCCGCCGATCCTTCCCTCGCTCCCGCTCGGCGACGCGATGACGGGTTTTTCCGGGGTGATCGGCGCGCTGCTCGCCTGTTATTGGCGCGATCGCCGGGAGACCGGCAGCGGGCTCGGGCAGCACGTCGACGTCAGCATGTACGAGCCGATCCTGCAGCTGCTCGGCCTGCCCTTCGCCACCTGGGACGGAACGGGCGCCGGGCCGCGGCGAAACGGCAGCCGCGTCGAAGGCGGTGTGCCCCGCAATCTCTACCGCTGCCGCGACGATCGCTGGATCGCGCTCTCGGGAACGACCGATGCCCAGGTCGCCCGCGTGCTGAAGACGATCGGCCGCAGCGGCCCCGAGGATCT
>CAZFKD010000201.1:0-7405 GCA_964519695.1 uncultured Spirochaetaceae bacterium | reverse complement strand
CGCGCCGGCCTCCGGACCGGCCTGCCGCTCTGGTCGACCCACGCGCTGCTCGAGGCGCCCGAGGCCATCCTCCGGATCCACGCCGCCTATCTCGAAGCCGGCGCGGAAATCCTGACCGCCAACACCTTCCGGACCCAGCGCCGCACCCTCGTCCGCGCCGGTCTCGGGGAGAGCGACGCGCGCCTGACCCGCCTCGCCGTCGAGCTCGCCGCCGGCGCGTGCGCCGCTCGTTCGGTGGCGAACGCGGCCCCGGCCTGGATCGCGGGCTCGCTCCCGCCCCTCGAAGACTGCTATCGCCCGGATCTCGTCCCGGAGCCGGAGGCGCTCGCCCGGGAGCACGGCCGCCAGGCCGAGCTGTTAGGCGAGGCCGGGGTCGATCTGATCCTCGTCGAGACCATGAACAGCCTTCGCGAGGCACTGGCCGCGGCGCACGCAGCCGCCGCGACGGGACTGCCCTTCGCCGTCTGCTTCGTCGCCTGGGACGGGGCGACGCTGCTCTCGGGCGAGCCCCTCCGGACGGCGGCGGCGCGGGCGATCGAGGCCGGCGCCGCGGCGGTCGGGGTCAACTGCCTGCCGCCGGCGAACCTCGATGCCTGTCGGCGCGCGCTCGCAGATCTGGGCGCTCCCCTGCTCCTCTCGCCGAACCTCGGCCAGCCCGAGCCGCGGACCGGCTTCGCCCGGGACGCGTCGGCCGCCCCGCGCCGCTTCCCCGACGCCTTTGGCGACGCGCTCCGCGCGGCGGCCGGAGTCCTCGGCGGCTGCTGCGGAACGACGCCGTCCCATATCGCCGCACTCGTCGAACGCGTTCGCGAATCGGACCCGCCGCCCGCCGATCGATCGAGCGCGGCCAACTAACGCCCCGGACGCGGCCCCAGGACCCGATCGCACACGCCCCGACCGGCTCCTGACCGCCCGAACGACCCCGACGCCGCCGGAATTCGGCGCCGCGCGCGACAAATTGGGTCACCGCCGAAGCGCGCCTGCCCACCGGCTTCCCCCCCGCTTCCGCGCGCCTGCACCGGCGACGCCCAACCGGCCGGCCCGCCCGAGGCCGGAGGCCCCTCGGATCAATCAGGGGCTTTTCCCCTCGCTCTGGCACGGGGATTGCTCTATCTCCCTGCGTTGATCGTGGGGCGTCTTCGAGGAGCGGGCACCCCTTTTCTCGCGCCCGGGCTGGCTACCCCTCCCTTCGCACACCTCGTGCGAGGAGCCAGCTCGGGCGCTTCTTCTTTTTTTGGGCCCAACCTCCGCTCCACTTCCGCTGTTCTGCGCCCGAATCGGTGAGCCGAGAGGCGATCGGCGTACAATGCGCGACCGATGGGGGCCCGCATGAACAGCCAGAACCGCGCGACGACGCGCGCGAAGAGCCACGGGCTTCCGCCCCTGCTCCCGACCCCTCAACGCGTCCGCCGGCGCCGCGGCGAGCTGCGCCTGCCGCCGGCGATGCCGCTCTTCCTCCCGGCGCCGTCCCCGACGCCAGACCCCGCCCTCGAAAGATCGGTCCTGCTCGCGGCCCAGGCGCTGAAGCGGGAGTGGAGCGAGACCGGCGGCGTCGAGCTCGCGATCGAACGTCCGGCGACCCTGCCCCGCGGCGGCCCGGCGATCGTCTGTCGGATCGATCCGCGCGCCGCCCTCGACCCGAAGGCGCCGACGGCGCGGGACGCCTACCGCCTGGTCGTCGGGGCCCGCGGCATCGAGCTCTCCGCCCCGACGCTGCATGGCATCCGCTACGGGCTGAACGCGCTCGGCCCGCTCGCGCGGCGCGGCAAGGGCCTGCCGGCGCTCGAGATCGTCGACCAACCGGATTTTCGCGATCGCGGCATCATGCTCGACGTCTCGCGGGGGCGGGTCCCCCGGCGCGCGACGCTCGAGGCGCTCGTCGATCTCTGCGCGCGCCTGCGCCTCAACGTCCTGATGCTCTACGTCGAGCACACCTTCGCCTTCCGGCGCCATCCCGAGATCGGCGCCGGCGCCTCGGCGCTCGACGCCGAGACGATCCTCGCCCTCGACGCCTACGCGGCGGATCGCGGGGTCGAGCTCGTGCCCTGCCTTCAATCGCTGGGCCACATGGAGCGGATCCTCTCGCTACCGCGCTATCGCAGGCTCGCCGAGAGCGATCGCCGCTGGTCGGTGTCGCCGAGCCGGCCCGAGACCCATGCCTTGCTCGCCGATCTCTACGACGAGTTCCTGCCGCTCTTCCGATCGAAGCGCTTCAACGCGAACTGCGACGAGCCCTTCGACCTCGGCCGCGGCCAGTCGGCGCGGCGCGCGCCGAAGAAGAGTCCCGGCGAGCTCTTCGCCGGCCATGTCGACGCCCTCGCGGGTCTCGCCCGGCGCCACGACAAGCAGCTGATGATCTGGGCCGACTTCGCCTACAAGCACGCGGACCAGATCCCGCGGCTCGCGCCGGATACGGTGCTGATCGACTGGTGGTACGAGGCGGATTTCGACGCCGACCGGATCGCGACGCTCCGCCGCCATGGCTTCGAGTTCTGGGTCTCGCCCGGCACGTCCGCCTGGAACTGCCTGTTCCCGCGCGTCGCGAACAGCGAAGCCAACATCGCCCGCTGGGCCGACGCCGGAAAGCGTCATGGCGCGAGCGGCCTGCTCAACACGGACTGGGGCGATTTCGGGCATTACAACACCCTCGGCGCCTCGCTCTACGCCTACGCCCAGGGCGCGCAGAACGCCTGGTCGGGCGCGGCCGACCCGGCGAGCTTCGATCGCGCCTTCGGCCGCGCGCTGTTCGGCGACGACTCGCCGGCCTACGCGCGCCTCTATCGCCGCCTCGGCGCCGTCCATGACGCCGGGTTCCGGATCTTCAACGGCTCCGCGCTGCAGTACCTCTACTTCGACGGCGTCGATCGCAGCTTCTTCCACCAGCACGCCGACCGCCAGGCGCTGCAGCGCAGCGCGCGCCGGATCGAGCCGGTGCTCCGCGACGTCGAGCGGATGGCGGAGCGCGAGGCCCCCGGCGATCTCGGCGGCCTCGCCCGCTTCGAGCTCGCCTGGGCGGCGCATGCGACGGCCCTCGCGATCGAGAAATCCCTCGCCGCCCTCGACTACGGCGCCTGGCGGGCGGACCCGAAATCCCTGACGGCGGCGGCTCGCAGCGCGCTCGCGCGCCGCCTCGCGGGCCTCGCCGAACGCCAGCAGGCCCAGGCCGAGATGCTGCAGGCGCTCTGGCTCGCGAGCAGCGAGATCTCGGAGTTCGAGAAGACGGCCGGTCGCCTGCGCCGATCGATCGACGAGCTCGAGCGCGCCGCCCAACAGCTGCGCGCGAACCGCCCGCCGCGGCCGCCGAAGCCGAGCGTGATCGGCATGCTCTACGTCTACAACGAGATGCGCGGGCAGCTCGGGCTTCCGCCGCGTTAGTGTCCTGAGCCCGACCCGGGATGGCCGCGCGGCGCCGGGGCGCCGGCGCCGAGGGTCTTGCGGACGATGCCGGCGAGGTAGACGGAGCCGATCGCACAGAGACGGCGGCCGGGAGGGAGCGCCGCGCGGGCCGTGCGGGCGGCGAGGACGGGATCGCGAACGACGTCGATGGGAAGCTCCGGGCGCCGGTCCCGGATCCGCTCGAAGAGACGGGCGGGATCGGAAGAGCGCAGGGCATCCGCGCGGGTCAGCCAGACGCGACAGGCGCCGGGCAGCAGCGCGTCGAGCACGGCATCGACGTTCTTGTCGCTCGAGATCGAGATGAGCAGATCGAAGCCGGCAGGCGCGAGGCGGCAGAGCGCATCGGCGACGACCTGCGCCGAGCGGGCGGTATGCGCCGCGTCGATCACGACGGCGGGATCGTTCGCGAGGATCTCGATCCGCCCCGGCAGGACGGCGCGCGCGAGACCGGTCTGCACGGCCTCGCGCAGCTCCTTTTCCGGATGGCAGCCGAGCGCGCGAACGCAGGCGATCGCGAGGCCCGCGTTCGTGACCGCCGCCGATCCGAGCGCGGGCAGGCTCGCCTCGAGCGGCGCCCAGCCGGGCGCTTCGAACCGGATGCGCTGGCCGGCCTCGCCCGCTGCGCCATCGGCCGCGTCCAGCGCGAAGACGTCGAAGGCCTCGCCCATCGCGAGGATCGGCGCAGCGACCGCCTGCGCGCGCTTGCGGATCACCTCCGCCGCCTCCGGGCCGAGCCTGCCGAGGACCGCCAGCACGCCCGTCTTCAGGATGCCCGCCTTCTCTCCGGCGATCGCGGCCTCGGTCGGCCCGAGCTTGTCCGTATGCTCGAGCTCGATCGAGGTGATGCAGGTGACGGCGGGACGGACGACGTTCGTCGAGTCGAGGCGCCCGCCGAGACCGACCTCGATGACCGCCCGATCGACGCCGGCTTCGGCGAACGCGACGAACGCGATCGCCGTCGTCGCATCGAAGAAGCTCGGGCGCGTCTCGGGCGGGCCGCTTCGCAGCTGCTCGACGGCGGGGCGGACGCGCCGGACGGCGGTGACGAGATCCGCTTCGTCGATCTCCTGGCCGCCGATGCGGAACCGTTCGATCCAGCTCTCGAGGTGGGGGGAGGTGAAGGTGCCGACGCGCTCGCCGAGGGCGCCGAGGATCGCTTCGGCGAGCAGGCAGGTCGAGCCCTTGCCCTTCGAGCCAGCGACGTGGAGGACGGAGAGCCGTTCGTGGGGGCGGCCGATGAGATCGACGAGCGCTTCGATCGGGCGCAGATCGAGGCGCTCGTAGACGTAGTCGCCGGTCCGCTCGCGGTTGATCAGGCCGTCGAGCCAGCGCGTCGCATCGGCGAAATTCTCGATCGGATCGGATTCGGACGGACGCATCGGGCTCCTCGCGTCGCCCCGCGGAACCGGCGACCACGACAATCGTAGACGAGCGCCCGAAACGCGAGAAGGCGGCCAATCGCTTGACCGCCTTCTCCGTCGTTCGAAGCCGTCCGCGGCGCCGGGCGCGCGAACTACTGGAGCATGTACTTCTGGCGCTCGCGATAGGCCTTGAGCGCCGGGCTCGTCGACTCGTTCGACGGGTAGAAGTACTTGACGGCGTGGCCACACTCCTGGCAAACGCGGTAGCAGAACATGAACCCTTCGACCTCGCGCACGGAGCCGACGTTGATGCGGCTGTCGTCCGTGCAGCACTTCGAAGCCCGGGTGGGCGAGACGATGCGGCGCGGATAGTCGTTCTTGGGGGTCTCGGAATCCGAGTACTCGATGATGTTCTTCGTGAGGCGGTGGGACCGCTCTTCGGAACTCTTCTTGCGAATGTTGCTGCCGATTCTTCTCAACGCTTCGTCCTCACATCGTTCCGGTCCCTGCTACGCGCTCGGCCGGACGCCGAGCTCCCGCAACAGGGACGACCGATTTTCGAAGGGCCGCCGACACGGCGGTCCATCCGTCGTCCAGAGCCGGCTCGCCAGGGCATTCTCGGACAGCTCCAGGAGGAGCGAGCTGCGAGTGCCATAACGATCCGCCACATGGACACATGTCGACTCGAAAGGACTCGTCGGTCCCGGCGCGGCGCCGGGCTCGTCTTCATCTCCTCGTTCGACGTGTTCTCGACAGATCCGCGCCAGACCCTCGAAGAGGTCCTGGCCCGATTCCGTCAAAAGCTTTTCGACCCGCCCCCGGATGCGCACCAGCTTCTGCGCTCGCGGCTCTGCGGTGTCGATCAATCCCTCGATGCCCTCGAAGCCCGGGAAGACCTCCCCGGCTCCGTTTCCGGCTCCCTCTTCGGCTCCGCCTCCGCTCCCCGCGCAGAGCGCGTCGAGCAGCGCGTCGCTCGGCGTTTGCGCGATCCGCTCGTCCTCGACGTTGCCGACGACGTGCAGTCCCGGCTCGAGGGGGAAGATCCGGGGCGCGTCGCGGTAGACGATCAGCGCAGCCGTTCGCGCATCCGCCACGACGAGCTGGAACGGGTTGTAGAGCCCCTCCTCCAATCGAGACAACGTCTCGCTCGCTTCTTCGGCGCTGCGCGCCTCGAGCGCCTTCATCACCACTTCGCCTCGCGAGCGGAGCGGCGATCCGCTCTGCACCCCGCGCACCCCGCGCCCTTCGCTTCCATTCCCGGCGCCGCCTAGCGCGCCCGTCGCTCCGGTCGCCGCCTGCTGGCCGGGTCGCAGGTTCGTGAGCCCGGCGAAGACGCCGCGCTCGCTCAGTCCGACCCAGCTTCCGCCCGCTTCGAGATCCCGCGGCGCGAGGATCCTTCCGCTTCGCGCCGTGCGAATCGCGGGCCCCTCGGCGGGCCGCGCGAAGAACTCGTCCCGGTTCGCGGCGACGACGAGCGGCTTTCCCGCGACGCAACGATGAAGGACGATCAGCGTGCACATCGCGCGATCAACGCCTCGCGATTTCCTTCTGCGCCCGGGCTGCGCCTCGATCCGCGTCCCGATCGGAACCGCGCCTGCCCGGACGGGCCGGGCCGCGGGCTCGGCAAACTAGCGTGCCAACTGCGATGGCGCAAGGAAAAACCAAGAGAAATCAGATAGATGGCTGATTTTTCGGGGAATCCCGGCAGGCCTGGGGGAATTTGCGAGGCGGCTGCCGGACCGGGCTCCGGGTCGGGTCGCGCAAAATGCGAATCAGTTCCCTCGATGGCTTGGGCGCGCGCGAGACCCTGCTCATTTGCAGGACCGCAAAAAATTGCATCCCACCGGCAAAATTTCTGACACATCGACAGCCAGCGAGACACTTGGAATACGAAGACCCGCTCCTCGCGGGGCTTTTCGAAAGTCGGAGGCAGAGCTCTACCCTGAGAGCTCTGCCTCCCTTGCGTTCGAGCCCTCGACCGCATTCGAGAGTCTGGCCGCCTCGACCCTGAGCGGCCTCTGCTCTGCCCGGCTTCCCCGTCCCTGCCCGCTCGAGCCCAGCCCCGTTGCGCACCCGGTCCCGGCGAGTGCCTCGATGACGCGTGTCTGGAGTGCGGCGGTGGTCGGCGTGACGGGGGTGCCCGTCGAGGTCGAGGTCCGGATCTCTTCGCAGCTGCCGTGTGTCGACGTGGTCGGTCTGCCCGAGGCGGCGGTGCGCGAGAGCATCTCCCGGATCCGGGGCGCGATCGCGGCCTCGGGTCTCCCGTTCCCGGACCGCCGGGTCACCGTCAATCTCGCCCCGGCCGACCTGCGCAAGAGCGGCGCCGGGCTCGACCTTGCGATCGCAATCGCAATCCTGGCCGGGGGCGGATCGCTGCCGGCCGAGGCTCTGGCCGGGCGCGCCTTCGTCGGCGAGCTCGCCCTCGACGGCCGGCTGCGGGCGACCCGCGGCGTCCTCGCGTCGCTGCTCGCCCTGCGCTCGCAGGCCCGGGAGGCAATCGTGCCGGCGGGCTGTGCGGAGCGGGCCCGGCATGCCCCGGGTCTCGAGGTCCGGGCCGCGCCGGATCTGGCGGCGGTGATGGCCCATCTGCTCGGGGGCGAGCGGCTGCCGAGCGCTGCGGCCCTCTGCGAGGCGCGGGGACGCGGCGG
>CAZFKD010000200.1:6651-7409 GCA_964519695.1 uncultured Spirochaetaceae bacterium | reverse complement strand
GCGACGCCGACGGCGAGCGCTCGGCTCCGATGCGTTCGCGACGGGCGCGCCTGCGGCGCCTCGGCGCGGGGGCCGCCTTCGGCACCGGCCGCAACGCGCCGGCGCAGCGCAGCGAGGCTTCGATCGAGCCGCTCGTCGGCGATCGCCAGCTCCGCGAGCGATCGGAGCGAATCATCGACCCGTTCGAACTGGGCCGCGCGCTCCCGCGCCGCCTCGCTCGCCCCGAGCAGACGATCGAGCTCGGCGCGCTCCGCCTCGGCGAGTCGACCATCGCAGCGCGCAGACAGAAGGGCATCGAGTCGTTCGCTCATCGCTGCTTCTCCGCGGCCGCCGCGGCGGGCGCCGCGTTCTGCATCCGGTCCGCGAGGCCCGCGCGGGCGCGGTGGACCAGATTCTTGATCGATTGGACGGAGCTTCCGAGCGCCGCCGCGATCTCCTCGTAGGACTGGCCCTCGACGACCGAGAGCCAGAGCGCGCTCTGCTGGCGTTCGGGCAGGGTCGCGAAGGCGGCGGCGAACTGCGCATGCTCGCGGCGGGCGTCGGCGGCGTCGTCGGGGCGCGGGCCGCCGGCGACGAGCACGAGGCGCGGGCGGCCGTCGTCGCCTTCGCCCGCTGCGAAGGCGTCGGCCGAGAGATGCGGATGGCGGGAGCGCGCACGGGCGAGCTCGTTGCAGGCGAGGTTGCGTGCGATGTGGAAGAGCCAGGTCGAAAAGCGCGCCTCGGGCGGGCCCAAGCCGAGCGCCGTCGCGCCATCGCCG
>CAZFKD010000200.1:0-6641 GCA_964519695.1 uncultured Spirochaetaceae bacterium | reverse complement strand
ATAACGTTCGCGGGCATCGAGGACGCGGACGAACGTGTCCTGGAGCAGCTCCTCGGCGACGGCGGGTTCCTTCACGATCCGCTCCAGATAACGCAGCAGGCGCGCAGCCCAGCGGCGGTAGAGCTCGGCGAGGGCTGCATCGTCCCCGCCGCGACAGGCGAGCATGAGCCGGACGTCCGGATCGGTCGGCTGCATGCGTCCTCCGCTCCTCCCCTCGAACCGGCCGGCGCCGCGAGGGTTGCGGTCCCGAACGGGCGGACGGCGCGCGATCCCTCGCGAAGCCACGAGACGCCTCCCGACACCTCGCCTCGCGAAGCGCCCGGGGATCAGGGCGCGTCCAGCGAGTCCAGGAACTCGAGCAGCTCGCGGTCGAAGCGCTCGGCCTGCTCGATGTTGACGATATGGCCGGCATCGGGGACGACGACATGGCGCGCGCGGGGCAGCTTCGCCGCCATGACCTCGCCGGCGCGCAGGAAGGGCTGGTCGTGCTCTCCGACCAGCACGAGGGCCGGGACCTCGATTCCGGCGAGCGCGTCGATCACCGGCGGCGCCGGGCCCGAGACCTCCCGGCCGAAGCGGGCGAGGCCCGCCACGTCCTGGGCGACGATCGCTCGCGCCGCCGCCTGCGCGGCCGGCAGCTCGGGGCGGCGCCCGATGCAGGTCGTGCCCGCGCGCCCGGCGACGAAAGCCTCGAGGCCGCGGGTCTCGAGAAAGCTCGCCGTCCGCTCGACCTGCGCCGCCCAGGCCGCCGCGGCCTCGGCGTTCTTGAAGCCCGGGCCGGAGGCGATCAGCACGAGCGCCGCGACGCGCCCGGGATGGCGGACGGCGTAGTAGAGCGAGGCGAGGCCGCCGAAGGAGAGGCCGGCGGCGATGAAGGGGGCGTCCGGCGTCGTCGCTTCGGCGATCGCGTCGAGGTCGGCGACGATGTCCTCGATCGACCAGGCCGGGGGAGCCGCGGCCGGCGCCGACGCGGGGATGCGGGAGTCGCCGTGGGCGCGCAGATCCCAGACGACGACCGGATGGCCCGCGGCGAGCAGCGGCGCGAGCTGCCCGCGCCAGTTCTCGCGCGTCGTGCAGTAGGCGCAGGAGAAGATCACCGTCGGCCGCGGCGGGCGGCCGGGAGCGGGGGCGGCGGCGGGAAGATGGTGCTCGTAGGCGAGGCTTATGCCGTCTCGCGTCGTGACGAAGGCGGGGCGGGGCTGCCCGGTCGCGTCCGCCACGCCTAACGGATCTCGACCAGCACGGGCGGGATCAGCAGCGGCGCGTCCTGCGGCATGTCGCGGGTCCAGGCGGCGATCCGGTCGAGGGGCGCCGGCCAGCGGACCCCGGGACCGGCCGCGCGCATCGCCGCCTGCGCTGCGACGCCCTGGAAGACCTCGAGCAGCTGCTGGGTCAGCGGCTTCTCCTTCGGAAAGGGCACGAGGGCGACGTCGACGTCCTCGTCGAGACCGACCTCCCGCTTCGCGCGGCGCACCGCCGTGTAGAGCCCGCCGAGCTCGTCGACGAGCCCGGCCGCATGCGCCTGCGCGCCGGTCCAGACGCGGCCCTGGCCGATCGTGTCGACCTGCTCCGTCGTGAGCGCGCGCCCCGCGGCGACGCGCGAGAGGAAGAGCTGATAGGTCTCGAGGACGGAGTCCTGCAGCCGCGCATGCGCCTCCGGCGACAGCTTGTCCCCGGAGAGCAGGAAATCCGCATGGGTCCCGCGCGTCAGGGCGTCGACGCCGATCTCGAGCTTCTCGAGCAGCCCCTTCACCGCCGGCCGAAGCGCGAAGACGCCGATCGAGCCCGTCAGCGTCCCGGGATCCGAGACGATCGCATCGGCGCCGGCAGCGACGTAATAGCCGCCCGAGGCCGCGACGTCGGAGAAGGAGGCGACGATCGGCTTGCCCTTCGCCTTCGCCTGCTCGAGCGCGCGCCAGATCAGCTCCGAAGCGAGCGCCGAGCCGCCGGGGCTGTCGATCCGCAGGACGATGGCCGCGATGTCGGGGTCGTCGGCCGCCTCGAGAATCGCGCGAGAGACGCTCTCGGAGGCGAAGCTCGGGCTCGCTGCGAAGGGGCCGCCCTCGGCCTCGCCCTGCACGACGGTGCCCGAGCCGTAGACGAGCGCGAAGCGGGTCTGCGGATCGAAGCCGAGCGTGCGGGGATCCGTCCGGAGATAGTCGGCATGGCGGACGACGTCGGGGCCGAGGCGCCCCAGCAGCGCGTCGAGATGGATCTCGCCGTCGACGAGGCCGGCCTCGACGAGGTCTGCGGTCCGGACGAGGCCGCGGTCGATCGTCGCGCGGATCGCGTCGGGGGTCTGCTCGCGGTCTTCGGCGAGGGCCGCGACGAAGCGGTCGTAGGTATCGTCGAGCAGCGAGTTCGCCATCTCGCGCGAGGCGTCGGACATCGTCCGCTCGGCAAAGACTTCGACCGCGCTCTTGTACTTGCCGGCGCGGGCGACGTCGAACTGGATGCCCAGCATCTCCCAGAAGCCGCCGAGAAAGACGTACTCCGCCGCCATCCCGACGAGCGGGACCGCCGCCCCCGGCGCGAAATGGATTTCGTCCGCCGCGCTCCCGACGTAGAGCTCCTTGTTGGCCGAGAAGTTCTGGACCTCGAGCAGCGCGATCGTCTGCTTGCCCTTCGCGCGCAGCCGCCCGATCGCCGCGCGCAGCTCGTCCGCCTTGCCCCAGCCGATCTGGAGGGGCTGGATGCGGAGCACGACCGCATCGATGCGCGCGTCGCGCTCGGCCAGCGTGAAGACCGAGAGCAGATCGACGAAAGGCCGCGTCGGCTCGCCGACGAGGCGCGCCAGCGGCGAGGCGGAGGGCGCCTCGATGTATTCGCCGCCGAGCTCGACGACGAGGGTCGATCCATCGGCGATCGGCTCGACCGGGGGGCCCGAGAACGGCCGGAGCAGGGCGTAGAGGCCGAAGCAGAGCAGGAGAAGGAGGATCAGGATCCGGACTCTGCTCGCCGTACGCATCTTCGCCATCTCTCCTTCTTTTCGCCTCGTCGCTGCGGGAAAGGGCCAGCTTATCAGATGCCTCGCGCCCCGATGGTCGCGCGGAGCGGGTCGGCGGGCGTCGTTCGGGGGCCACGAGCGTTCTCGCATCCCCGGGACACTCCGCGCGCGGCCAGCCCGCCCCGAGCCAGCCCGCCCGCCTTTTGCTTAGCTTTGCCCCATGGCCAACTCGAACCACCAGCTGCCCTTCCGCTTCGTCCCCCACCACCGCGCCCCCGAGCATCCCGGCGACGACCCGATCCTGTTCGCCTTCCGCGGCCGCGAGCTGCTCGTCACCGAGAAGCTCCATCTGCCGAGCGTCGCCGAGATCGACGCCCACGGCGTCGAAGCCGTGCGGACCCAGTACCTCGGCCAGCTCGACGGCCGCCACTGCTATTCCGCCGAGCTCCCGAACGAGGCGAATCCCCACTCGGGCTACCGCTTCGCCAACCTCCACATGCTCCACGCGACCCTCGACGACATGCATCGCGCGCTGGCCGGGCGCGCCGTGCAGATCGTCGAATGGGACCGGACCCATCAGTTCTGCGGCGCCTGCGCCGAGCCGACCGTGCTCTCCGAGATCGATCGCTCGCGCAGCTGTCCGAAATGCAAGATCCCGATGTATCCGCGGCTCGCACCGGCGATGATCGTCGCCGTCGAACGCGACGATCAGATCCTGCTCGCCCGCGGCGCGAATTTCCCGCCCGGCATCAAGAGCGTGCTCGCGGGCTTCGTCGAGCCGGGCGAGAGCGCCGAAGACGCCGTCAAGCGCGAGGTCTTCGAGGAGACGAAGATCATCGTCGACGACGTCCAGTACTTCGCGAGCCAGGCCTGGCCCTTCCCGAACTCCCTGATGCTCGGCTACCGCGCGAAATACCGGGGCGGCGAAATCGAGGTCGACGGCGAGGAGATCCTCGAGGCGGATTGGTATGCGGCGAAGACGATGCCGAGCTTCTTTCCCGGCAAGGTCTCGATCGCGCAGTGGCTGATCCACGATTTCTTGAAGAGGAACGGGGTGGACGTGCCGGATTAGGAGGCGGCGCGGCGCCTCACGAATACACCGTCAACAAGCTCCCCCGCGCCGGCGGATCCTCGTCGTTCTCGATCGCGCGATGGCGCGCCTTGATCGAGGCGCGGAAAAACTCGTCGGTCTGGATCCAGAAGCGCTTCTCGACGATCGCCGCGAAGACGAGCTCCGCGACCTCGGCCGGCGGCTTCGCCGAAGCGAAGACGCCCTCGACCATCTGCTGGACGCCGGGGTCCATGCCCGTCGCGCCCTTGCCCGGGTTCTGCAGCTCCTTCGGCCGGTTGCGCTCGGAATGAACGATGTTGGTCGAGACGAGGCCGGGGCAGAGGCAGTGGACGCCGACGCCGCTGCCCGCATCGCGCAGCTCGCTGAAGAGCGTCTCGGCGATGCCGACGACGGCGTGTTTGGTCGCGTTGTAGGGGAGCGAGCCGGGAAAGCTCGTGAGGCCGGCGACGGAGGCGGTCATGACGATGTGGCCCGCGTTCCGCTCGCGCATGTCGCCCAGGAAGACGCGCAGGCCGTGGACGACGCCATAGAGGTTGACGTCGAGGGCCCATTTCCAGTCCTTCGTCGTCAGCTGATGCGACGGGCCGCCGCCGCCCGCGACGCCCGCATTCAGGCAGAGGATCTCCGGCGCACCGAAGCGCGCGCGCACGACCTCGCCGAGATGATCCATCTCGGCCTCGCTCGAGACATCGGTCGGGACGCCCACGGATTCGACCCCGATCGCCTCGATGCGCGCGACCGCCTCGCGCAGCGCGCCCTTCTCGACGTCGGCGAGCACGACGTTCATGCCCTCCCGCGCGAAGACGCTCGCCATCGCGAAGCCCATGCCCGAAGCCCCGCCCGTCACCACCGCCGTCTTGTTCTCGAAGGACTGCAAAGAAGCTCTCCCCTCGCCCGCAGGCGTTCCGTCATCCGACTCGCGGCCCATGATAGACTCGCGCGATGCCGCGCGAGACCCATCCCTCGATCTGCCGCTTCTGTCATGCCAACTGCGGCATCCTCGTCGAGGTCGAGGACGGCCGCCCCGTCCGCGTCACGGGCGATCCCGAGAACCCCGCCTATTTCGGCTTCACCTGCGCGAAGGGCCGCCGCCTCCCCGAGCAGCACGCCCATCCCGAGCGCCTGCTCCATTCGCAGAAGCGCCGCGACGGCGGCGGCTTCGAGCCCATCGCGAACGAACGGGCGATGGACGAGATCGCCGCGCGGGTCGGCGAGATCGTCGCGAAGCACGGTCCGCGCGCCGTCGCCCTCTACCCCGGCACCTACTCGGGCCCCCATCCCGCCTCGATCCCGGCCGGCGTCGGCTTCATGCTCGGCCTCGGCTCGAAGATGGTCTTCACGTCGGCGGCCATCGACCAGCCCGGCAAGCACGTCGCGAACGCGATCCACGGCCGCTGGCTCGGCGGCTCCCACGTCTTCGACGAGTCCGACGTCTGGATGCTCGTCGGCAACAACCCGCTGATCTCGATGTCGGGCGGCATTCCGCCCTCGAACCCGAGCCGGAGACTGCGCCGCGCGAAGTCGCGGGGCCTGAAGCTGATCGTCGTCGATCCGCGCAAGTCGGAGGTCGCGCGCTTCGCGGATCTCTACCTGCAGCCGCGGGCGGGCGAGGATCCGGCGATCTTCGCCGCGATGCTCCACGTCGTGATCCGCGAGCAGCGCTTCGATCCGGCGTTCGTGCTGGCGAACGTGTCGGGCTTCGAGGCCCTCGCCCGCTCCGTCGCGGACTGCACGCCGGAGTGGGCCGCCACGCGCGCGGGACTCGAGCCCGGCGAGATCGTCGCGGCCGCGCGCCTGTTCGCCGCAGGCCCGCGCGGCTGCGCCGTCGCCGGGACGGGGCCCAACATGGCGCCCCACGGCAACCTGACGGAATACCTGCTCCTCTGCCTCAATACGTTATGCGGCCGCTGGCGCCGCGCCGGCGAGCCGGTTCCGAATCCAGGTGCGCTGCTGCCGCCGGCGCTCGGCAAGGCGCAGGCCTCGGCGCCCCGCCCGGGCTGGGGCAAGGGCGAATCGCTGCGCTCCCGCCCCCTCGGCAACTCCGCCGCTGGCCTGCCGACCGCGGCCCTCGCCGACGAGATCCTCTTCGAAGGCGACGAGCGCATTCGCGTCCTCATCTGCCTCGGCAGCAATCCCGTCGCCGCCTGGCCCGATCAGCGCAAGGCGATCGCCGCCATGAAGAAGCTCGAGCTGCTCGTCTGCCTCGATCCGAAGCTCGGCGCGACATCGGGGCTCGCCCATTACGTGATCGCGCCGAAGCTCTCGCTCGAGGTCCCGGGCCTCTCGGTCTCGAGCGAAGGCGTCGAGCAGACCTACGTCGCGCATGGCTATCCGGAGCCCTACGCGCAGTATTCGAAGGCGATCGTCGCGCCGCCGCCCGGCGCGGACGTGATCGAAGAATGGGAGTTCTTCTACGGCCTCTGCCGACGCATGGGCATCGCCCTCGTCGCCTACCCCCTGCGCGCCGAGGCCGGCGTGCTGCGCGGGCGGCGCGAGGCCTTCCCCTTCGACATGCAGAAGCGGCCGACGACCGACGAAGTCCTCGCCGGCCTGATGAACGGCTCGCGGATTCCCCTCGACGAGATCAAGCGCCATCCCCACGGCGCGATCTTCGACGCCGAA
>CAZFKD010000199.1:1258-7420 GCA_964519695.1 uncultured Spirochaetaceae bacterium | reverse complement strand
GGCGACGCTCGAGGATCGCCTTCGCGAGGCCGCCCCCGCTCACGGCTCCCACCCGAAGCGCGCGTAGAGCGGCGCGAGCTCGCGGTGGAGCCGCGCGCGCCCCGGGCCCTGGCCCTCCGGATCGTAGTCGTGGCCGCTCACGAAGGACGCCGCCGCCGCCCGCTCCCGCTCGAGGAAGGCCGCGTAGTCGGCAGTCAGTGTGAAACCGAAGCGCGCATAGATCGCCTCGACGGCCGCCTTCGGGTCGCGGCAGAGCGCGCGGTAGTCGACCACGGCGCAGCGATCGGCCGGGAGCTCGTCCGCGAGCTCGGCCATGAACCGATAGTTGTCGACGTTGGCCTCGGCGAGGGCGCGAGCGGCCGCCTCGACCTGCTCCGGCGGTGAGCCGAAGCCGCGCCAGTACCACGACATCAGATCGACGAGGCTCGGAATCGACTCCGCGGGATGGCGCATCATCATCACGAAGCGCGCGTCCGGAAAATACGCGCGCAGCACACGGATCTTCATCGTGAAGCTCGGGCTCTTGCAGCAATGGATCCGCTCGGGGCCGTAGAGGTAGAGCTGCCGCTGAACGAGGCCCCGGTAGAAGCGGAACTGCCGACGCTGCGCCGCCTCCGACTGGCGATCGCCGTAGAGCTGCCCGATCAGCTCGGCGTAGTCGAAGGGAAAGACGAGCGAGCCGCTGCTCCAGTTGTTGAACAGGAGGAAATCGTCCTCTTCGGGGCCGTCGAGGCGCCAGTTGTGCTTGCCGCGAACGTCCGCGAAGACGGCATCCTCGGTCGACTGCAGGCGGCGCGCGATCCGGCCGCCGAGCAGGCGGCGGTCGAGCGCAGCGAGCCCGTGGACGAGCCTTCGCTGCACGATCGAAGGCAGCAGCATCTCCCAGGTCCGGAACCAGGTGAAGCGGAGGGCGTCGCCGGCGAGCAGGCGGTGCATGTGGGTCGTCCCGCTGCGGCCGTTGCCGACGATGAAGACGGGCCCGACGACGCGGACCTTCCGGAAGCCCGGGTAGAGGATCCGGTCCAGCGCGAGCCCCAGGCAGCTCGCCGCGCTGAAGACCGACAGCGCGAAGAAGACGCCGTAGAGGAAGAGCTTGCGCTTCCAGCGAAACGGCTCGCCGGCGATCCGCCGCAGGATCAGCCACGCATTCGCGAAGTCGAAGTCCATCATCGCCCGCCGAGCAGCCTCTCCGCTGCCTGCTCGAGCGCACTGCGCCGTTCGGCGAGCGTCATCGCGCTCGCGTCCGCCGGCCAGGGCGCCGGATGCAGGAGCACCGTCATGCCCGCCTCTTCGAGTCGCCGCCTCGCCTCGCGATCCGGCGTGGTCCGCAGCGCGAGCGCCACGTCGAACGGCCGATCCGCGCGCCCCGCCTCGCGCCGCAGGCGAGCGACCTGCGCAATGCGCGCGAGCGCCTCGTCGACGTCGTAGTAGACGCCGAGCCAACCATCCCAGCGCGCGGCGCGCGCCAGCGCCGCCGGGCTCTCGCCGCCGATCCAGACCGGCGGTCGCCGCGCCGGAACCGGCCGCATCTGCAGCGGAGCGAAGCGGTAGAACTCGCCCGCATGCTCGACCATCTCGCCGGAAAAGAGCTTCTCGAGCACGAGCAGCATTTCGTCCGTCCGCCGGCCCCGAGCCGCGAAGCGCTGCCCCGTCAGCGCGAACTCCTCGGCCATCCAGCCGACGCCGACCCCCAGCACGACCCGTTCCCCCGAAAGCACCGCCGCCGTCGAGACCGCTTTCGCGACGCTGAACGGATCCCGCAGCGGCATCACGTAGACGTTCGAGACGAACCGGACGCGGCGGGCGTGCTGGGCGAGCGCCGCGATCGTGACCCAGACGTCGGGGTAGGGCGTCTGCGTCCCGGCCTCCATGCGCCCGTCCGCCGCGTAGGGATAGCGGGAAGCGACCTCGCGCGGGCGGACGAGATGGTCGCTCAGGCCGATGCCGTCGAACCCGAGCGACTCGGCGAAGGCGGCGAGCTCGGGGAGCTCGCCGGTCGGGGTGCGCGAGAGGACCTGGAAGACCTGCATGCTAGGCCCGCCCCGTGAACGCCGGAATTCCGTCGAAGGGCACGACCCGCTGCTCGACGACGGGCCGCTCGCGCCCGTTCACGATCCGCAGCCCCATCGTCCCGCGCGCATGGAAGGCAGTCTCGATCCAGTTCGGGTGGCCGGGATCGCGGTGGGCGACCACGATCCGGATGCGACCGTCGGCTTCGGAGCGTGCGGCGACGTGGTTCAGGTCGATGCGGTGGTCGCGGTGATCCAGCGATTCGAGCCAGTAATTGTTCAGCTGGAAATTCCAGCAGTCGCACTCCGGCGGCCGCAGCTCGAGCAGATACGCCTCGTCGGGCGCGAGCGCCCAGTAGCCCTGCAGGTAGAAGAGCGACGGATCGCCCTGGGCACGAGACGTATCGAGGGGCCGCAGCTGGTTCGGCGCGCTCTGGAAATCCCGCGCCCAGTCGGCGAAGAGGGCCGTATTGCTCTTCACGTAGCTCGCGGCCGCGAGCAGCCGGTCGTGGAAGCGCGCCGCGTCGAGCGGCGGCGCGCCGGCCGCGCCGCCGACCCGTTCGAGCGAAAGCTCGGCGACGGTCTCGCGCCGGCGGTCGCCGAAGGTCTGGCGCACCACGAGCTGATGGACCTCGCCCTCCGGATCGAGCGCGATCCAGTTGCCCGCCCCGGGCTTTGCGCCGAGCCCGATCTCGAAGCGCCCCTCCGCATCGACGGCGATCTGCGACTTCTCGAGCGCGCCGCTGCAGCCCGAGCGCGCGCTGCCCATCCCGCCGTAGTAGGCGCCGAAGCTGAGCACGGGCACCGTCCCGAGCCGCCCGCGGATGCGGTACTCGCAAACAGCATCGAGCGGCGCCGTCAAGTAGTACGAGTCCGGATTGTCGCAGCCGAGCTTGATGTCGGCGCGGCAACCGAGCGCGAGCCGCGGCGTCTGCGGCTCGGCGTTCTCAACGTTCATCTCGAGCGCAAGCCTCAGGATCCGCGTCAGGTAGCGATAGCCCTCTGCCCGATCGAGCGGATCGGCCGGCACCTCCGGCCGCAGAATCGTCTCGCCCGCGCTCTTGAGCCGATCGCAGAACTCGTCCCAGAGCGCCCCGGAGAGCACGCGCTCGACCTTCTCGTCCATCTGCCGCTCCTCGTCCTACGGCCCCACCGATCGACGGCGGCGGCCCGCCGATCATCGTGAAGCCCGGGAGGGCCCGCCATGGTTCCCTCGGTGCGAGCGACGGGGTCCGAAGCGGAAACGCCAGACACGTGTGGATCCGTGATGGCGGCGATCATTCTCATTCGCCCTCCACAGCCCGGGCAACGAAGCGCATCGACCTCGAAGAACCGCTTCCGCAGGTCCGCCCACGCGTCGCGACGAGCGAGCGATTCGCTTCCCTCTCCCCCGTCGGCGGCTCCGGACGACCGGCATCCGAGGCGGAAGAAGACGAGGGCAGCTGCGGCGCCTAAGGAGCCTCTACCCTCGTCGCTCCGCCCCGGTGCTGACGCGCCAGCGACGCTGCGATCGGCCGAATCCCGCCTCTGTCTGACCGGTCGCGTTACGCAGCCTGATTCGGAACGCCCAGATGAGCTCCGCCACCGGGATTCAGCCCGAGCTGCAGGGGCGTGCTCGAGAGCCTTCGCGTCCTGCGAACGCTGCCCACCGAATCGCCACGCCTCGCTCCACGGCATCGAGCAATGCCGGCGAGCCAGCGCTCGGATGCGCCTCTTCATTCCTGCTTTGGCGCCTTGAAGCGCAAGGCGCCGTTCTTGCAAAAAATGACCGACGACGAATTCCGATCCGTTCGGATCGTCGCAAGCTGGTTGCCCCTGAAGGAGCTTGTCCATGACCCGTTCATCCATCTGCCGTTCCCGACCGCCGTTTCGCCTCGCACTCCTGCTGTCGTCGATCGTGACCGCCCTGCCGATTTCGCCGCTGCAGGCCGCGTCGGCGCGCAGCTCGACCTTCTCCGTCGAAGAGGCGAGCATCGATCAGATCCATTCCGCCCTGCTCACGCGCCGGACGACCTGCGTCCAGGTCGTCCGGAAATATCTCGCTCGCATCGAAGCCTACGAGCCGGTCTTCAATGCCTTCGTGGAGGTCAATCCGAATGCGCTCTCGCAGGCAGCCGCTCTCGATGCCGCGATGCCCCGCGCGAACCGCGGCAAGCCGGGGCTGACCGGACCGCTCCACTGCATTCCGATCGCCGTGAAGGACGCGGTGGATTCGGCCGAGATGCCGAGCTCGGGGGGCTCCGTGGCCCTCGACTCGATTCCCCCCGACGACGCGACGGCAGTCGCGAAGCTTCGCGCTGCCGGCGCCATCATCATCGGGAAGACCAACCTCGACGAGCTCGGCCGAGGCTCCTCGGGCCTCTCGACCAAGGGCGGGCAGACGGTCAACGCCTACGACCTGGCCCGCATTCCGGGCGGCTCGAGCGGAGGATCGGCGGTCGCCGTCGCCGCGAACCTGGCCACCGTCGGGATCGCGGAGGAGACGGGCGTTTCGATCCGGAACCCCTGTGCGAACCAGAACATCGCCTGCATCGCGCCGACCCAAGGTCTCGTCAGCCGCGACGGCGTGATCCCGATCTCGTTCACGCAGGACCGTCTCGGTCCCTACGGCAAGACGCTGCGGGACGCCGCCATCGTGCTCGACGTGATCTCGGGCTACGACCCGGCCGATCCCGTCACCGCGAATAGCGTCGGTCAAAGACCGCCGCTCGGCTATGCCGTCTGGGCGCGCCCCGGCAAGCTGAAGGGACGGCGGATCGGGGTGATTCGCGAGCTGATGACGGCCTATGCCGCGGCCGACGAGGAGTCGGTTGCGATTTCCGAGCGAGCGCTCGACGATCTCGAGGCGCTCGGTGCGACGATCGTCGACTCGCTGCCGGTGGACGAAGCCGTCGGTGAGCTTCTTCCGACCCTCGATCCTGCGTTCTATCCGAGCCTGAACTGGGCGTTCCCCTGCGACAGCGCGACGACGATCGCCGGCGACTGCCCGAATCCCGGGTTCATGCGCATGATCACCGACGCTCGGACCAACGCCTTCGAGTTCGCCTTCGCGTTCAACCGGTATCTGGTCGGACGAGGCGATCCCGCCATCCGAACGCTCGACGACTTCATCGCCACCGGTCCGTTCTTCTCGGCGGGCTTCCGAACTAACCTGATCAACGACGGAGCGCGCACCACCCTGAATGATCCGAACTACGTCGAACGCCAGCTTCGGCGACGCTTCATCCAGGAGCTGGTCGTCAAGCTGATGGCCGACCACGAGCTCGATGCCATCGTGTTTCCGATGAAGACTGTTCCGGCCACGCGGGTCGGTGCGCCCGGGGAGCCTGCGGTCGGTTTCCGGGCCGCGGGCGGCAACATCGTGAGCTCCGCGTCGGGTCTGCCCAGCGTCCAGGTGCCGGCGGGCTTCACGACGACCGTCGTCGATCGGATCTCGGGCGGGGGAACGCAGATCACGCCGGCCGCGCTTCCCGTCGGGCTCGAGTTCGTCGGCCGCGCCTTCAGCGAGGCGACGCTGATCTCGATCGCCTCGAGCTACGAGGCGGCGACGCGCCATCGCCGGCCGACTCCGCTCGCGCCGACCCTCGACTGAAGAGGGTCGGGCTCCGCGGCGGAGCAGCGGAGCCTCTGCGTTCGTTCGAACGGAGCACTCCCGGGTCGGATCGAGAGCCGAAAAGCGGCTTCGGTCCGGCTCGGGAGCGTGCCGCTCGAGGCGATTCTTCGCGTTGACGCAGCCGATGCCCTGGGAGAGAGTCTTTGCCATGCAAGGGCTTCCTCTCTCGGGATTGCGCGTCGTCGAAGTCGCGATGTTCGCGCCCGATGCGACCGGCATGCATCTCGCCGATCTCGGCGCCGAGGTGATCAAGATCGAGGAGCCGGGGCTCGGGGATCCGGCGCGACTGCTCGGCGTTCCGTTTCGCGGAGAGAGCAGCGCGACGCGGCGCTGGAATCGCGGCAAGACGAGTCTGATGCTCGACTTGCGATGCGCCGAGGGCCAGGCGGTCTTTCGCGATCTCGTCCGCACCGCCGACGTCGTCGTCGAGGGCATGCGCGCCGGCGCGCTCGAGCGTCGAGGGCTCGGCTACGAGACGCTGCGAGAAATCAACCCGCGGCTGGTCTTCGCCTCGGTCTCGGGCTGGGGAAGCTCGGGGCC
>CAZFKD010000199.1:0-1248 GCA_964519695.1 uncultured Spirochaetaceae bacterium | reverse complement strand
CCCTACCGCGATCTCGGATCCCACGGCCTCGCCTTCGACGCCTTCGCCGGCCTCGCGCCGCCGCGCCGGGTCGATGGCCGCGCCGCTCGACCGCTCGGACACGTCTGGCAGGGCCTCGAGGCCGGCCCGCTCTACGCCGCCCTCGGCATCCTCGCCAGCGTGCTGCGCGCGCGAGCGACCGGCGAGTCCTGTCAGGTCGAAGTCAGCCAGGCCGACGCCGCCGCGGCGTGGAACGGTTGGCGGATCGCATACGATGCGGAAGCGGCGCGTGTGGCGGGAAGCGATCGATCCGATCGCGAGGCGCTGCTCTCCCTCGAATCCGCAGCCGAAGGCGCAGGCCAGACGGGCGAGCACGACCTGACGGCGCGCGACGTCCGCTACCAGTACTACGACGCATCCGACGGCCCCGTCCTGTTGATGGCGACCGAGACGCGCTTCTGGAAGAACTTCTGCGAGGCCATCGGCCGGCCCGACCTCTTCGTGCGCTGGCCGGGGCGTCCCCATGCGGACCACGACTACGGCAACGAGCCGCTGCGCGACGAGCTTTGCCGGATCTTCGCGCAGCGAACGCAGGCCGAGTGGATCGCACTCTTCATCAAGGCCGACGTCGCCGGCGCGCCCGTCCACCAGGGCGGCGAGACCCACGACGACCCGCACTTCGAAGCGCGCGATCTCTGGCTCGACGAGCGGGTCCACGGCCTGCGGCTGGTCGCGCCGCCGATCCGGATCGACGGCAAGCGCGCGGTCGCCGCGACGCGTTCGCCGCGGGGCGGCGAGCATACGGAGCGCGTGCTGCGCGAGATCCTCGGCTACGACGACGAGCGCATCGCCGGGCTTCGCCGCGCCCGCGCGATTCCCGGGGAGGCGAAGTGATCCGCCCGCTCGAAGGCATCACGGTGCTCGCCGCCGAGCAGATGCACGCGCTCCCCCACGCGACGCAGCTGATGGCGCTGATGGGCGCCGCCGTCCTCAAGGTCGAGCCGATCGAGGGCGAGGCCGGCCGACACGGCCGCCCGACGATCACCGACCGCGATGGCCGCGCGACCGGCTCGACCTTCTTGCGCAACAACCTCGCCAAGCAGAGCATCGCGATCGACTTGAAGCAGGACGAAGGGCGGTCGCTCTTCCTCGAGCTCGCCGGGGCGGTCGACGTCGTCGCAGAGAACTTCAGACCCGGCGCCGCGGACAAGCTCGGGATCGGATACGAAGCCCTCGCCGCGCGTCATCCGCGCCTCGTCTACGTCTCGA
>CAZFKD010000198.1:0-7422 GCA_964519695.1 uncultured Spirochaetaceae bacterium | reverse complement strand
TGCGTCCGATCCTGAGCACCGCCGTCCGGCGCGCCGCGGGCGGGCCATCGATGGGCCGACGACGAGGATGTCGCGATGAGCCGAGAACGCCGCCACACGATCTGCCGCGCCTGTCATGCGGGCTGCGGCGTCCTCGTGACCGTGGAGGACGGCCAGCCCGTCTCGGTCGAAGGGGATCCCGACAATCCGCTCTACCGGGGCTTTTGTTGTGTGAAGGGCCAGAACATGGCCGCCGTGCAGCAGAGCCCGCGCCGTCTGCTGCAATCGCAGAAGCGGCTACCCGACGGGCGCTTCGTCCCGATCCCGGTCGAGCAGGCGATGGACGAAATTGCCGAGAAGCTCGCGGCCATCCGGGAGGCCCATGGCCCGCGCGCCATCGCGACCTACTCCGGGACGATGGCGACCAACGCGGGGGCGGCGAACGGGGCGGTGACCTCGGCCTTCCTGCGCGCGCTCGGCTCGCGCATGGGCTTCAACTCGAACACGATCGATCAGCCGGGCAAGATGGTGGCGACGGCGCTCTTCGGCAGCTGGATGGCGCCGCCGACGCCCTTCGAGCAGGCGCGGGTCCTGATGCTGATCGGCTGCAATCCGCTCGTCGCGATGTCGGGCGGCGTTCCGCATACCAACCCGGGGCGGACGCTGACCGATGCGCTCGATCGCGGTCTCGAGCTGATCGTGATCGATCCGCGCCGCAGCGAGACTGCGCGCCGGGCGACGCTGCATCTGCAGCCGAGGCCCGGCGAAGACGTTTCGATCGTCGCCGCGCTGATCCGCACGATCCTCGACGAGGGGCTCGAGGACGCGGCGTTCCTCGCCGAGCATGCGGAGGGGCTGGAGCGCCTGCGCGAAGTCGTCGCGCCGTTCACGCCCGAGCGCGTCGCGCGGCGGGCCGACGTTCCCGTCGACGATCTCGTCGCGGCGGCCCGGCTGTTCGCGACCCGCGGTCCCGGCGTCGCGACCGCCGGGACCGGGCCCAACATGGCAGGGCATACGACGCTCTTCGAATACCTGCTGCGCGCCCTCAACACGATCTGCGGCCGCTGGCAGCGCGCCGGCGAGCGGGTCGCGGAGCCCGGCTGCCTCGGCCAGCCGATGCCGGCGAAGGCGCAGGTGCTCCCGCCGACGCCGGAATACGCCTACGGCTTCGGCGAGAAGATGCGCGTGCGCGGCCTCGCGAATACCGCTGCGGGCATGCCGACCGCCGCGCTCGCGGAGGAGATCCTGCTGCCGGGGGAGGGGCGCGTGCGCGCGCTGATCAGCCACGGCGGCAATCCCGTCGCGGCCTGGCCCGATCAGTTGAAGACGCTCGAAGCGATGGGCGCCCTCGATCTGCTCGTCCAGATCGATACGAAGATGTCGGCGACCGCGCGCGTCGCCGACTACGTGATCGCCGTTCGGCACCCGCTCGAGATGTCGGGCATCACGCTCGGCCAGGAATACCTCTCGAACTACGCCGTCGGCTTCGGAACGACGGCGCCCTGGGCGCAGTACACGCCGGCGATCGTCGCGCCGCCGCCCGGCGCGGACGTGATCGAGGATTGGCGCTTCTTCTACGGCGTCGCGCAGCGCATGGGGCTGCAGCTCGTCGTCAAGCCCGTCTCGTTCTCGGGGACGGTCCGCGTCGCCGGCTGGGCGATGGACATGCGCGAGGCGCCGACGACGGACGCGCTCTTCGCGCAGGTGACGAAGGGCTCGCGCATTCCGCTCGAGCAGGTGAAGGCGCATCCAGGGGGCGCGATCTTTGCGGATCCGCCGGTCTTCGTCGCGGAGAAGGAGGCGGGCTGGAAGGGGCGTTTCGAGCTCGCGAGCCCGGTGATGATGGACGATCTCACCGCCATCGGGCGCGACATCGCCGCGGAATCTCCTTCGGCGCCGCGCGGAGCGGGGATGGACGCAGCGCCGGGATCCGACGGAAACTGGCCCTTCCGCCTCGTCTCCCGGCGGCAGATGAACGTGCTCAACTCGGTCGGCTGCGACGAGCCCGGCCAGCTGGGCGGGCGCACGACGAACCCGGCCCATCTGCATCCGGACGATCTCGCGGCGCTCGGCCTCGCGCCGGGGGACCTCGTCGAGATCCGTTCGGCGCGCGCCTCGATCCTCGGCGTCGCAGCGATCGATCGGAACCTGCGGCCCGGTCTCGTCTCGATGACCCACAGCTGGGGAGATGCGCCTGAGCGCGATGGGGAGGTCCGGGAGATCGGTGCGAATACCGGTCGGCTCTCGGCCGTCGACGTCGACTACGAGCGCTACACGGGGCTGCCGCGCATGAGCAACATCCCGGTCGCGGTCTCGCGCGCTCCGGCGCGAGCGGAAGGCGGCGCCGTCAGACCTGGAGCGGCCTAGCAGCGACCGCGGACGCCGAGGCAGGCGCGGTATCGGGCGCGAGGGGCAGCAGGATCCGGAAGCGCGTGCCCTTGCCGACCTCGCTCTCGACGTGGATCTCGCCGCCGTGATCGACGATGACGCCATGCGCGAAGGAGAGGCCGAGGCCGGTCCCGCCCGGCTGGACGCGGGTCGTGTAGAAGGGCTCGAAGAGATGGTCCAGCCGTTCGCGCGAGATCCCGCAGCCCTCGTCGTCGATGGCGATCTCGATCCGGCGATCGCGCCGATGGACGCCGATCCGGACGCCGCCCCGGCCGTCGAGCGCCTCGGCGGCGTTGCGGATCAGATTCACGAGCACCTGCTCGATCTCGATCGGGCTGATGAGGGCCGGGAGGGTCTCTTCCAGGGCGTCGATCCGGAGCTCGCCGCCGTGTTCGACGACGTAGCTGCGGCAGATCGTCGCTGTCCGGCGGACGAGGGGGCCGAGATCCTCGACCCAGCGTGCGGTCGGCTGCTGCCTCGCGAAGCGCAGCACGTTCTTCACGATCTGTCCGCAGCGCGCCGCCTCCGAGATGACGGAGCGGAGCGCGCCGTCTCGGATCGCGTCGGCGGATTCGTCGCCGTCCTGCGCCGCGAGCAGCGCATACTCCGCGGAGGCCATGATCGCGGCGATCGGATTGTTGATCTGATGGGCCAAACCGGCGGCGAGGGTGCCGATCGAGGCCAGCTGTCGCAGGCGGCGCAGTGCGATCTGCGAGGCGCGCAGCCGCTCGCTCCGCTCGACGACGCGATCCTCGAGCATCTGCCGCGAAAGCGCGAGGGCCTGCTCGGCGCGCTTGCGGTCGGTGATGTCGATGGCCTGGGACAGGACGTGGGTTCGCCCATTCGATTCCAGGATGTCGGCGGCGCCGAGCAGCCAGATCTCGCGCCCCGTCCGCGTCCGCATGACGAGCTCGACCTCCTGGGTCCCGCCCCGATGAAGAATCGAGTCGATGAGGCGCTGACGATCCTCGATCGACACCCATGCGTTCAGCTCGCTGAGCGTCCTTCCGCGCACCTCCTCCAGCGTCCAGCCCGAGCGCCGTTCGAAGAATTCGTTGACGTCGATGATCCGACCCGTCGTCAGCTCGCTCAGCATCAGCATCAGCATCAGCATCGGCATCAGCATCGCCGGCGTCCGCCGGAACGCGAGGGCCAGCAGCTCCCGGCTCTCCTCCAGCTCGGCTTCGGTCTCCTCTCGCGAGCGCGCGAGCCCCGAAGCCTCGCGGCTCGACGCGTCGGCCTCGCGCCGGGCGCGATCGCGCGCGGCCTCGGACAGGCACCCCCCGATGCCGACCACGCCCGCGACGATCACGGCATTCCAGGCGACGAGGCTCCGGGTCGGATCGTCGGAAACGCCGATCGCCATCAGGCAGAGCGCGACCACGGTCACAGCCGTCCAGGCCATCCCGACCGCGAGCCCGCCGATCAGGGCGCCCAGGAACGGCACGACGGTCAACGCGACGGGAACACCGAACGGATGGTGGGACAGGAAAGGGCCGAGGGAGAGCGCGCTGAAGAGGAGGCCGAGGAAGGCAAAGAGCGATCTGCGCAGCCTTCGGACGGCGACGGCTTGCGCGGCGCTCGAGCCCGGGCCGGAGACCGCATGCGATGGGAATTCCCCGACGAGCGAAGCGGGCGCACCGCCACCCGGGACGGGCGCATGGAGCGAGGCGAGCACGAGCAGTCCGAGCGGCGCACAGGCGAGATTGAAGAGGGCCCGCTCGACACCGTCCGTCGCCCGGTGAAACGCAGCGCTGGCGACGGCGAACAGGACGGCGCCCGCCACCACGACGACCAGCATCCGGCCCCGATTGCGCGTCAGCGCATCCGCGTCCTGCGCGATGGACTTCGGCAGCAGTCGGTCGAGCAGGCCGAGCAGGTCGGATGAGGCGAAAAGAGACATGTCGGGGACTTCCGAACGACGATCGGACACAGGCCGGTTTCATCAGGTGCATGCCCGCCGGATGACCCCCTGTCCATCCGGATTTTCGGCAACGGGTCGCGGCTCCCCGACCCGGCGGCGCGACTGGGAAGGCGGTGGCCGCTAGGCTGGCCCGAACCCGAACCCGAAGCCGAAGGAGCTCTGCATGCGGATTCCCAGGATCGCCATCAACGGATTCGGCCGGATCGGACGCACGATCACGCGGATCGCCAAGCTCCGTCGCCATTTCGATCTCGTTGCGATCAACGACATCGCCCCGCCCGCGGCGCTCCTCTACGCCTTCCGCTTCGACAGCATTCATGGCCGCTACCCCGGCCAGGCCGAGCTCGTCGAGGGCACGATGAACATCGACGGCGACCCCTTCCTCATCCTCTCGGAGAAGGACCCCTCGAAGCTCCCCTGGAAGGATCTGGGCGTCGACTACGTCGTCGAGAGCACGGGCGCCTTCCGCAAGCTCGCCCAGCTCGAGCAGCATCTCGCCGCAGGCGCGAAGCGCGTGATCCTGACCGTGCCCTGCAAGGATCCGCTCGAGGCGACGCTCGTGATGGGCGTCAACGACCATGTCGTGAACGGCGACAGCCGCATCATCAGCAACGCGAGCTGCACGACCAACTGCGCGGCGCCGCTCGTGAAGGTGCTGCACGACGCATTCGGCGTGAAGCGCGGCCTGCTCAGCACGATCCACGCCTACACCTCGGACCAGCGCCTGATCGACGCGCCGCACAAAGACGACATGCGCCGCTCGCGCAACGCCGCGACCAACATCGTCCCGACCTCGACCGGCGCCGCGCGCGCCATCGGCGAGGTCATTCCGGCATTGAAGGGACGGCTCGACGGGCTCGCGATGCGCGTGCCCGTCCCCGACGGCAGCGTCGTCGACCTGACGGTCGAGCTCGAGCAGGACGCCAGCGTCGAGACCATCAACGCCGCCATGAAGAAGGCCGCCGAGGGGCCGATGCGCGGCATCCTCGAATACACGACCGACCCGATCGTCTCGAGCGACATCATCGGCAACGCCCATTCTTCGATCTTCGACGCCCCGCTGACCCAGGTCATCGACGGCCGGATGGCGAAGGTCGTCGCGTGGTACGACAACGAATGGGGCTACAGCTCCCGGGTCGAGGACCTGATCGTGCGGCTCGCGAAGCTCGACGGGATGCAGGTCGAGCAGCCGTAGGGAGGGATGCGCGGCGAGCGACCCGAGTCTGCGACCTCGGCGCACTCCTTTGCCACGAAGGACTGATCGTCGAACCGGCGGGGCCCTTCGGACTTTAGTGCTGAGCGTCCGGGATTCCCGTGACGCGTACCTCGTCGATCAGGATCCGGGTCGACTCGTCCTCAGCGGTCTTCTTGTTGCTGAATCCGCCAATCGTCAGGACGTGGCGACCGGCATCGGCGAAGGCCACCCCCTCGGCGACTGTGATCCAGCCCGTGGACCGCTCCGTTCCGCCATCGCCATCCCCTTCGATCCGGGCGACGAAGTCGAGGCCAGAGCCAGCCAGCGGAGCGCCGTCGAGCAGGACCATGATCTGGGCGAATTCGTCGACTTCGTAGCCCGAGGCCTGGATCAGCTGGCAGCGGAACAGGACCCGCAGATCTCGGACGGGATGGTCGAGCTCGAAAGCCCTCGACCAGCCGCCGGACATCCCGATCACGGGAAGCGAGTCGCGGCCACCGAGGGTGATGGAGAGGACACCGCTCGCACCGGCGGCCTCTTCGAGCCACTCGCCCTCGGCGTAGCCGGGTGCATTCGTCCCGAGGAAGGGGTCGTCGACATACACGAACTCGTCGCTGCCATCCGAGAACGAAGCGTGGACGAGGGTCTCGGCCGACGCGACTTGCGCTGCGAACGCTGCGAGCCATACGAACCGTATCGCCGCGTTGCCGATCATCTCCCGGCTCCTCGCACCACGAAGCGGCTCGGCGAACTTTCCAACCGCCGCAGCCGCCCACTGTCCGGACGAGAGCGACGGTCGTGCCAAGAGAAAGCCCCTTTCCCGGAAGCTGTCGAAATCGACCTTTCCGGTCATCGGTGCGACGCGGTCTCGCGTGAATATGTCATCGCGTGGAGCCTGCCCAATAGCGCGACCAAGAGAAAACGAGCCGCTGAAGATCCGCCGACTGAGCGAGCTTCGGGGTGGCAACTCGGAGTCCGCCTCGGTGAGAGCGCGATCAATCATTCGAAATCGAAGCTCGATGCCTGCCCGGTCGTGCCTGCCACGAGCCCGAGAAAACCCTCCTCCACGAAATCATCTCCGGGGAGGTCGTCCATTTCATGATGCCGGCGAGATCGAAGGGCCGCATGTCGCCAGGTCGTCGAGCTCAGGGGGGCGTATACCTCGAGTTTGGCGTGCTGCACCATCTTCTCGCGGGCGTCTGGACGCGACATCCAGCCGTCCAATCGCCACTGAGCCCGAGAGACCAAGAAGCCGCGGCCGCGGCCCGCCCGCCCCCCACCCCGGCAAGTCCCCGATCCTTCGTTACTTTCTGCCCCGTGCCCCGGTAGCTCAGCGGATAGAGCAGCTGCCTTCTAAGCAGTTGGTCGCAGGTTCGATTCCTGCCCGGGGCGCCAGCATGCGGTCGGCGGCAGCGCGATCTGTCGGAGGCAATCCGCTCCCGGGACGTCGGCTTTCGCCCCTTCCCATGGAGATGACTTGAAACGATTTCTCGCGCCGCGATGCGAGGCCGCTGCGCCTCCCAGCGTCTACCATCGGCTTTCGTTCCCGACTTCGATGTCCAGGGTCTCGGCGACCTTCCTGGGCGGGGTCCTCGGCCTTCTCGCCGCCTGCGCCGACCGGTCGTTCCCGCCTGCCGCGGATTCAGCGCTGATTGCGAGCGTCGCCCCGACTGCAGGCCGGCCTTCGCAGCCTTCGGCCGATCCTGTTCCCACCGCCCCCGACGGCGCCGCCGTCTTCGCCGCCAACTGCTCCGTCTGCCACTCGCTCCCCATCCTCTCCTCCCTGCTCGAGCAGAATCGCGGTCGCCCGCCGGGCTTCGTCTTCGACGCGCTCTCGCAGGGCAACATGCGCCGCATGGGCGAGCCCCTCGACGAGGCGAGTCGCCGCGCGGTGGCGGAGCTCTTCACGGGCGTCGCGTTCGACTCGCCGGCCGCG
>CAZFKD010000197.1:0-7432 GCA_964519695.1 uncultured Spirochaetaceae bacterium | reverse complement strand
GCGCGAACCCGATCCCGCGCGCGGATCTCGAGGCGGCGGCTCTCGCTGAAGACGATTTCGATGCGCTCTTCCAGGCCGTCGCGCTCGCGAGGCTCGTCGACGCCGGCTTGCCGCTCGCGACGCATCTCGTCGATCCGGTCTGGGAGGGCGGGATCGTCGGGACGGGTGGACTCGAGCCCTGGGCGCCGGGCGGGCGTCGCCGTCGCCGGACGCGATAGGCCTCGCTGCGGAGCAGGCCGCATCGGGCGGGCTCCGGGCCGGAATGCCCTATCGTCTGGCCGTCGCGGCCCGCGGCGCAGCGCCCGCGACCCGATCCGTCTGCCCGAATCGAAGCGCCGGAGCCTGCCCGCCATGCCGAACCTCGATTCCCTCGATCTGACCGACTCCGAGCTCTACCGCCAGGGCTTCCCCCACGACCTCTTCACGACCCTCCGCAGCGAAGCCCCCGTCTGGCGCCATCCCGAGACCCCCGGCTTCGAGAAGACGGGCGGCCGCGGCTTCTGGGTCCTGTCGCGCTATGCGGAGATCCGCGACGTCAATCGCAACCCCGAGCGCTTCCTCTCCTGCTCGGGGCCGGGTCTCGGCTACGAGGGCATGGGCCTCATGCTGACCGACATGGACGGCGCGCCGCACATCCGCCAGCGCAAGCTGATCAGCTCGGGCTTCACCCCGCGCATGACCCGCCGGCTCGAGGACCTCGCGCGCCAATGGGCGATCTCGATCATCGACGACGCGCTCGCGCGCGAGGAGGTCGAGTTCGTCCAGGACGTCGCCTACAAGCTCCCGATGCACATGATCGCCGACATCCTCGGCATCCCGCTCGCCGATCGCGACTGGCTCTTCAAGATGACGAACGACATGCTGCTCTGCATCGATCCGGAGCATCCCGTGCCCGAGTCCGAGCGGCAGTCCCTCGCGACCGAGATCTTCGCCTACGGTCATCGGATCGCGGCGGAGAAGCGGGCCAACCCGAGCGACGACGTCCTCTCGCTGCTCGTCACCGTCGAAGACGAAGCCGGCCGCCTGGGCGATCTCGAGCTCGACGCCTTCTTCATGCTGCTGACCGTCGCGGGCTCGGAGACGACGCGCAACGCGATCACGGCCGGCCTGAAGCAGCTGCTCGCCGAGCCCGAGCAGCTCGAGGCCCTGCGCCGCGATCCGGGCCTCATGAAGAGCGCGACCGAAGAGATCATCCGCTGGTCGTCGCCCGTCGCCTACTTCAAGCGGGTCGTCGCCGAGGATACGACGATCGCGGGCGTCCCGATCGCGCAGGGCGATCGCGTCACGCTCTGGTATCCCTCCGGCAATCGCGATGCGGCTTTCTTCGAGGATCCGTTCCGCTTCGACATCCGGCGGGGGACCAACGAACACATGGCGTTCGGCGGCGGTGGCCCGCATTTCTGTCTCGGAGCGCATCTGGCCCGGCGCGAGATCACGATCTTCTTCGAGGAGCTGCTGAAGCGGACGAACCGGATCGAGCTCGCCGGTGACGTTCGCTACAGCGTGCTGGGGATCGGCAATCCGATCCTCGTCTCGATCGGGCAGATGCCGGTCCGCATGAAGGCGTCCTGACGCTGCAGCGCGGCTCGGCCGCGGTCGCATCGGAACGCGCAGGAACCAACACGCCTGGAAGCTCGGGGGAATGCATGTCCGAAGATCCGGGTTCGACGCTCGACTCGATCCTCCGAAAGCGCCGGCGTCGAACGCTGCTGCGTGCTCTCGCGGCGGGCCTCGCGATCGCCCTCGCGGCCGCGGGGGTTTTCTACTGGCTGCGCGGGGCCGAGCCGCCGGGCGAGGCGAGCGCGCCGCCTTCGCAGCCCCTCGGCGAGCGCGTGGCGGAGCCCGCTGCTCCCGCGCCCGGGGCGGATCCGGCGCTCGCCGCCGCCGAGCCGGGCGATTCGTCCGCAGCGGAGGTCGTGCGGCCCTTGCCCCCGCTCGGCGAGAGCGATCCGATCGTGCGCGAGATCGCAGGCCGGCTGTCGAGTCGGCCGGAGCTGCCCGTCTGGCTCGCTTCGGACGAGCTGATCCGGCGGGTCGTCGCGGCGGTCGACGCCATCGCGCAGGCGAAGTCGCCGGTCGACCAGGCGCCAACGTCGATGCGGCCGCGGGGCAAGTTCGAGGTCGTGGCGTCGGAGGCGGGGCTCGTCGCGGCGCCTTCGGCGCATGCGCGCTACGACCTGCTGACCGAAGTCGTGGCCGGACTCGACGGCGAGGGTCTCGTGCGCGCCTATCACGAGCTCGAGCCGCTCGTCGAAGAGGCCTATCGCGACCTCGGCCATCCGAGCGGCTCGTTCGCGGCAGCGCTGCGCGCCGCGATCTTCGAGCTGCTCGCCGCGCCGACGCTCATCGGACAGCCGACCCTCGTTCCGCTCGAGCCGGGCCATGGCTATGCCGATCCGGCGCTCGAAGAGCTCTCCGCGGCGCAGAAGCAGCTGCTCCGCTTCGGCCCGGCGAACACGGCGCGCATCCAGCACGCGCTCCAGGAGCTCGCCGGCCGGCTGGGGATTCCGGAATCCGAGCTTCCGCGGTCACCGATCTACGCGGCGCCGGCATCGCCTCCAGGCGAGAACACGAATTCCGGTTCGAGCGGAGCCGAAGCCGCTCCGACCGACCGGATGTGAGCCGACCCGCGATCGGTCCGTCATCGGCGTCGGAGGAGGGAGTTCGAGTGCGGGAAGGCAGGGGCTGCGCAGGGTTCGTGGGATTCGTGGCGCTGATGGCCGCGGCGTGTGCCGGAGTGGGAGAGGATGCGAACGTGAAGCGGGAGGCACGGGACGCGGCGCGAAAAGAGGTGCAAAAAGAGGCGCTAGAAGAAGCCCGAGAAGAAGCGCGAAGCGAAGCGCGACGAGCGCCGAGCGACGCGGCGACGGCGAGCGAGACGCCCGAAGCGAGCGCGAGTCGCGAGGCCTTTCGCGCGCTGCTGGCGCTGCTCGGCGAGCTCAGCGAGGAGTGGATCACGCCCGAACGCGGCATCGAGACCGCCGAACGCGACGCGCTCGCCCATGAATCGCTCGCCTCGGTTCTCTGGGGCGCGCTCGAGTTCTATGCGACAGAGGATTTCGACAAGCCGCGCTTCAGTCCGATCGTGACGCCCTGGCGCAAATGGTCCGACAATCCCGACGCCCGCTACTACTTCACGCCCCTGCGCGGCGATGCGACCTACCGCGTCCGCGGACGCCGCGGCAGCGAGGTCTATCTCAACTTCACGGTCCATCGGGGCGATCGCGACGGCGGCTGGCCGGAGGGCGTCGTCGCCGACCTCAACATGCAGGACATGCATTTCGCGCCCGACGGATCCTACGAGCTGGTTCTCGCAGCGCAGGCGCCGCCCGACGCGAAGCCGGGCCGGACGAACTGGATCCAGCTGACGCCCGATGCGGGATCGCTGATCGTGCGCTTCTACTATCAGAACGAGACGACGGCGGCGAACGATCCGGCGACAGTGCCCGAGCTCTCGATCGAGCTCGAGCGCGAACCGGGCGCCGAGCCGACGCCGGCGGCGAGCGACGCGGAGATCGCGCTTCGCCTCGAGCGCGTCGCGAACTGGGTGCGCTCGAAGTACAAGTTCCAGGTTCTTTCGCAGCCCGGCCGGCCGAGCCCGAGCTGGCTCTCGATGGTTCCGAATACCCTCGGCGTGCCCGAGCCCTGGATCGCCGATCCCTCCGCCCAGGGTTGGGGCGCGGTCGACATCGCCTACGCGGCAGGGCCCTACGAGCTCGGGCCGGATCAGGCGCTCGTCATGGAAGGCCGCCTTCCGCGCGGGATCTTCTCGAACGTCGTGCTCTGGAACGAGATGGGGCGCACCGAGGACTATCGCGATCGCCCCGTCTCGCTGAACGCCCGCCAGATCGAGATGACCGCGGATCGCCGCTTCCGCATCGTCGTCGCCCATCGCGATCCGGGCCTCCGGAACTGGCTCGACACCGCCGGCCGAACGCGCGGCACGATCTACTGGCGCCACATGCTCCCGGAAGAGCCGCCCGAAGCGATCCGAACGCGCGTCGTTCGCTTCGACGAGATCGCGCGCGAGGGAGCGTTGGCGGACTGAAGCGGGCGATCGGCTCGGCGCTTCGGCTTCGGACACCGGACGACGCGGTCCTTGCCGCTCCCGCCGCTGCAGTCGAAGAGCTCGCCGCCGCCCGATTCGAGGCCGTCGATCGCGAATCCGCAAGGCATCGGGAGGCGCTCGAGCACGTCGCCCGCGGCGAGCAGGCGCCCCGCGGCGGCGATCAGCGCGTCCACCCGTCTCCCCTCGGCTCGACAGCGCTCTGCAACCACCCGATCCAGATCCTAGTCTCCCCCCGTGCGAAATCGCCCGCCAGCCCCGGAGTCGCTCTTGGAATTCGATCCGCTCGGCCACGCCCGAAGCCACATCCTGCCCCTCCTCCACGCCGTCGTCGCGCTCCTCGAAGAAGAGAATCATCCGGAGCCCCGCGCCTTCTTCGCGGGAATCGCCCATACGATCGAGAGGGCCCGTGACGCGACGGATCTCGCCGACGCCTTCATGCAGCTCTCGATGAGCGCGTTCCTCGGATTTCGGTTGAGCGAGCCCGTCTCGATGCTGCTCGACTCGCTGCTGATGCAATCGCAGCAGCTCGCGGAGGTGCTCTCGTTGGATGCAGAGGAAATCCACTGACGCAGCGGCGCGAACGCCCCGCCGCCCGTCTGGCCCCGCGAGCCCGGATGCCTATCATCGGCCTTCATGGGCCAGCTCCGCCGATCGACCCGATCCCTGCTCGCCTGCTCCGCCGTCGCCGGTCTCCTGACGGCCTGTCCGGCCTCCGGTCCCCCGCGCGAGTCCGCGCCGTCGGCGACGTCGGCCGCAGGGCCGGCCGGCGATTCCGCGGCGGGGTCCGGCGATTCGCGGGCCGACCGGATCGAGGCGGCGTCCGTTCCGTCCGCGGTCTATTTCGGCGATCTGCACGTCCATACCGCCCTCTCGGCCGATGCCTTCATCCTGGGGACGCGGGCCTCCATCGACGACGCCTATCGTTATGCGAAGGGCGAACCGATCGACCACGTCTCCGGAACGCCGATCCAGGCGAAGCGCGCCCTCGACTTCCTGGCCGTCACCGATCACGCCGAGTACCTCGGCCTCGCCGAGCGCCTGCTCGATCCCGCGAAGCTCGGCGCCGGCCCGACCGGCGACGTCGTCGAGGGCCTCTCGAAGGTCTTCGCGCTCATGACGGAGACGATCCAGCAGGCGACGCCCCATCCCGCCTGGGTCGATCCGGCGCGCAGCACGAGCGCGTGGCAGGAGACGATCGCCGTCGCGAATCGCCACGACGATCCGGGCCGCTTCACGACGCTGCTCGGCTTCGAATGGTCGGCGACGCCCGGAGGCCGCAACCTGCATCGCAACGTCATCATCGAGCCCGGCGCCGCGATCCCGGAGCAGGCTCTCTCGGTCTTCGATGCACCGACGCCCGAGGGCCTCTGGGCCTGGATGGACGCGCAGCGCGCCCGCGGTGTCCGCCTCCTCGCGATCCCGCACAACTCGAACCTGAGCGACGGGGCGATGTTCGCGAGGACGGATTCGGCGGGCCGGCCCATCGGCTCCGCCTGGGCCGAGAGCCGCGCGCGCAACGAGCCGCTGGTCGAGGTCACCCAGATCAAGGGCACCTCGGAGACCCATCCGCTGCTCTCGCCGGAAGACGAGCATGCGGGCTTCGAGATCTGGTCTTCGCGCGTCGTGGTCGACGGCGAGGATCCGAACGTCGCCGTCGCGGGCAGCTATGTCCGCGATGCGCTCGAGACCGGCCTCGAGCTCGAGGCCGCTTCCGGCGTCAACCCCTATCGCTTCGGCCTGATCGGGAGCACCGACAGCCACAGCGCGAGCAGCCCCGTCGAGGAGGACAACTACAGCGGCAAGGGCGTGCAGGATACGTCGGCGCGGATGCGTCTCGAGACGACGCCGATCCCCGAATCCGTTCAGGCGTGGGGCGCCTCGGGCCTCGCGGCCGTCTGGGCCCGGGAGAATACGCGGCGCGAGATCTTCGCCGCCCTCGCGCGCAAGGAGACCTACGCGACGACCGGAACCCGCATCACGCTGCGCTTCTTCGGCGGCTGGTCGTTCGACGGCGCGCAGCTCGCGGCGCCCGATTGGATCGAGCGGGCGTATGCGTCGGGCGCGGCGATGGGCGGCGTGCTCGGCGAGCGGCCTGGGGACGCGAAGGCGCCGACCTTCCTCGTCTCGGCGCAGCAGGATCCGCAGAGCGCGAAGCTCGATCGCATCCAGATCGTGAAGGGCTGGACCGAGGGCACGCAGGCGCGAGAGGCCGTCTTCGATGCCTTCGTCGCGCCGGAAGGCGGCGCGGGCAGCCTCGCTGGCGTCTGGACCGATCCTGCGTTCGATCCGGCGGCGGAAGCGTTCTACTACGTTCGGGTCCTCGAAGAGCCGACGCCGCGCTGGTCGACCCTCGATGCAGAGCGGCTCGGGATCGCCCCCCTCGCGGATCGGCCGCGCATGATCCAGGAGCGCGCCTTCAGCTCGCCGATCTGGTATTCGGCGGCGGCGCCGATCACTCCGCGGGAATGAGGCCGCGCGCGACGGCGCGCGTGAGCGCGCCGTGGTCGGCTTCGATCTGGTCGGCGTAGGCGCTGGCGAAGCGGCGCAGCGCGCGGTCGAGCTTGTCGGAGCGCCCGACATAGCCGGCGATCATCGAGGCGCCGCTCGTGCGCGCATGACCCTTCGCCAGGAGATGGCCGACGATGCCGGCGTAGTCGGCGAGCGCTGGGGCGTCGATCGAATCGAGGGCGATGGTGCCCTTCATGTTCCGGAACTGGCGGACGTAGTACTGCAGGCCGTCGATCGTCGCCCAGCCCAGCAGCGGGTCGCTGACGGTCTGGACCGCCTGCTGATATTCGACGACGCGCTGGCCCTGGTGGGAATGCCAGGCCGAATCGCCATGGACGAACGGGGCGAGCACCGAGCGCCGCGCCTGCTTCAGCTGCAGGAACACGACGTCGTCGGGGCTGCTGCCCTCGAGCAGCGCGACGTAGGCGCGGAGCCCGACGCTGCCGACGCCGACGACCTTCTGAACGATGTCGACCAGCGTGTAGCCCCCGAGCGCGCGGCGCCATTGCGGGGCGAGGGTCGTCAGGTAGCGATCGAGGCCTTCGGCGATGCGCTCCGTCGCGGCCGCGGAGACGTGGGTGATGAGCGGCGGCTCGTCGACGATGCGACGGCCGCCGGCGGCGTCCGCGCCCGAGTCCGTGGTGAAGCGCGGGAGCGCGCGATCGCTGGTCCGCCCCCGCGCGCGCCTGGCCGCGCGCTCGATCTCGCCGCGCAGGGATTTCTCGGTCGCGGTTTCGTGCAGCCGATCGACGTCGAGGCGCTGGAAGGAGCGCAGGAAGAGCGGCTCTTCGGCCAGGAAATGGAGCTCGCTTCGGTAGGCGGCCGCGCAGGCGGAGACGGCATCGCCGCATTGAT
>CAZFKD010000196.1:0-7513 GCA_964519695.1 uncultured Spirochaetaceae bacterium | reverse complement strand
GAGCGCGCCGGCTGGCTCTACGAGCGCGCCGGCGAGCCCGCTCAGGCAGCGGAATGTTATTCGGAGGCCGGAGCCTCTGCCCAGGCCGCACGCCTCTACGCGTCCATCGGCGACTGGGCGCACGCCGAACGGGCCTTCGAGCAGGCCGGCGACGTCCGCGGGCGGATCGACGCCCTCGAGCGCGCCGGCGATCGTCTGCGCGCCGCAGCCCTCGCGAGCGAGATCGACGATCGCGCGCGGGCAGTCCGGCTGCTGCAGCAGATCGGCCCCCAGGACCCCGACTTCGGCCGCGCCGCGGAGCTGCTCGTGCTCGCCTTCGAGCAGGAGGGCCATCACGACCTCGCCGCCCGCCAGCTCGAGCGCCGCCTCGAGCTGCTCCCGCCCGGCGAGTCGGCCCCCGCGCTCGAGCTCCATCTCGCCGAGTTGCTGGAGGAGACGCAGGAGTACGGGCGAGCGCTCGAGGTCCTGCAGACCCTGCGCGAGCGCGAGCCGACCTGGCCGCACGTCGCCAGCCGGATCGAAGCACTTCGCAAGAAGCTGTCCGCCCCGCTGCGCACCGCCGGCTTCGAGACGTTCACGCCGCCTCCCGGCGCGACCGCCTACGTCGCGACCGAGCGCTACGAGATCCTCGAGGAGATCGGCCGCGGCGGCATGGGCCGCGTCTACCGGGCGCGCGATCGGCGGCTCGGGCGCATCGTCGCGCTCAAGCGCATGCCGGAGAATCTCCGCGACCATCCGGCCGCCGTACAGCTCTTTCTCGGCGAGGCCCGCGCCGCCGCGCGCATGAATCATCCGAACATCGTGACGCTCTACGACGCCGATCAGGAGAACGGCGTCTTCTTCATCACGATGGAATGTCTCGAGGGCCTCCCGCTCTCCGCCGTCCTGAAGGAGCGCGGAAGGCTCGGCCCCCGCGATACGCTCCGCCTCGGCCAGCGGGTCTGCGACGGGCTCGAATACGCCCATGCGCAGGGCATCGTCCACCGCGACATCAAGACCGCGAATCTCTTCCTGACCCGCGACCGCAAGCTGAAGGTCATGGACTTCGGTCTCGCGAAGATCCTCGAGGCCGTACGCGACGGATCGTCGACGATCATCGCGGGCACGCCCGACTACATGGCGCCCGAGCAATCCGCGGGCCGCGTCAGCGACGGGCGCACCGATCTCTATGCCCTCGGCGTGACCCTCTTCGAGCTCTCGACCGGCCGCCTCCCGTTCACCGACGGCGACGTCGCCGCGCAGCACCGGAGCGCGCCCCGGCCCGATCCGGCTCTGGGCATCCCGGACTACCCGCCGACGCTCGCGCGCTTGATCCGGCAGCTGATGGAAGTCGAGCCGGAGGCCAGACCCCCGAGCGCCGCCGTCGTCGGCGAGGCCCTCACCGCGATCCTCGCGGACGTCTCGCCCTGAAGCCGCCCGTGCGCTCTTGCGAAAGAGCGGCCTACCGCAGCGGCCCCACCCCGGCCGCCTCGCGACAGGCCTCGAGCACCGGCATCGCAAGCGCCCTCGCCCGGATCGCCCCGGCGCGCAGGATCGCCTCGATCTCGTCCGGCCGGGCCTCGAGCGCGGTCCGGCGCGCGCGCATCGGCTCGAAGTAGTCCATCAGCCGCGCGAAGAGATCCTTCTTCACGTCGCCGTATCCGAGCCCCCCGACCCGCGCCCGCTCGAACATCGCCTCGCGTTCGGCCGGCGTCGCGAACAGGCTCCAGATCTCGAAGACCGCCTGGGCCGTGTCCTTCGGCGCCTCGACGGGCGTCGAGTCGGTGACGATGCCCATGACGGATTTCTGGAGCGCCTTCTTCGCGGCGAACATCGCGATCGTGTTGCCGTAGGACTTGGACATCTTGCGGCCGTCGGTGCCCGGGACGGTCGCGGTCTCCTCGAGGATGTAGGGCTCGGGGAGCGTCAGCGCCTCGCAGTCGTAGAGGCGGTTGAAGCGGTGGGCCATGTCGCGGGCCATCTCGATGTGCTGCTTCTGGTCCCGGCCGACGGGCACGAGATGCGAGCCGTAGAGCAGGATGTCGGCGGCCATCAGGACGGGATAGGTGAAGAGGCCGTGATCGACGTCTTCGCCCTTGTCGAGCGCGGCCTTGTAGGCGTGGGCGCGCTCGAGCATGCCCATCGGCGTCACCGACGTCAGGAACCAGGTCAGCTCCGCGACCTCCGGCAGATCGCTCTGGCGGAAGAGGATCGCGCGCTCCGGATCGAGGCCGGCGGCGAGATAGTCGAGGGCGACGTTCAGCGTGTTGCGGCGCCGCTCGGGGCCGCTTCGAAGCGTCGTCATCGAGTGGTAGTCGGCGATGAAATAGAGCGCCGTGTCGTGCTGGTCCTGCAGGTCGACGAACTGGCGCAGCGCGCCGAAATAATTGCCGAGATGCAGGTTCTCGCCGGTCGGCTTCGTCCCGGAGAGCACGATCTGCGCGCGTTTCGGCGGCAGCGGCTTCGCGGCGAGCGCGCCACCGGACTCGGCCCGGTCGGACCCGCTTCGAGCGGATCGCTCGCCGGAGGGCGGTTGTTCGTCGAAGCGTTTCTCGTCGGACATGCGAGGCTGGACTTTCGATGGAGGCGGAGGGGGATCGGGCGGGGTCGGACGCGGGCGAGTGGACGTCAGTCGCCCACGAGGGTGAGCCAATGGGCGAATTCCGGATCCTCACCGCTCGATGCGCGGCGGAAGCGGTCGCGCAATCGCGTCGAGATCGGGCCGGGACAGATCTCGCCGAGCTCGTTCCCGTCGACGGACTCGATCGGCCAGACCCCGGCGGACGTTCCCGTCAGGAAGGCCTCGGCTGCGCCGAGCAGCGCTTCGGGCAGGAGCTGCGTCTCGCGGCACGCAATGCCCTCGTCCTTCGCGAGCGCGAGGATCGAGCTGCGCGTCACGCCGTGGAGGACCTTTTCGGCGGCGGGCGTCAGCAGCTCGCCCTTCGCGTCGACCAGGAAGAGATTCGTCGTCGGCCCCTCGGCGAGGAACCCATCCTCGTCGACGAGGATGATCTCGTCGTAGCCCGAGGCGCGGGCCCGCGCCTTCGCGGTCATCGGCGAAGCGTAGTTGGCGGAGACCTTCGCCTGCGGCGACACGATGTCCTCGCGCCGATTGGCCGTCTCCTTCTCGATCCAGAGCTTCAGGAACTGGGGCTTCGGCGGTGACGGACGCGGCAGCCGATCGCTGATGTCGGCTTTCGGATCGTAGGCGGCGATGGCGATCGTGACGTGGGTATCGATGGGCACGACGTCGATCTCGATCGAAGCGAAGTAGGCGCTGATCTTGACGGCCCGCGCCCCGGGATTCGCGCGCACCGTCGCGCAGACGGCCGCACGCAGCTGGTCGATCGTCGCGTTCACGGGCAGGCCCATCAACGCGCACGAATGGAAGAAGCGTTCGAGATGGGGCTCGAGCCGGAAGACAGCGGCCCCCTGGGGCGTATCGTGGACCGACATATAGTCGAAGACGAGGGAGCCCCGCTGCACGGAATGGGAGAGCACATGCACGGTCGCGGCGGCCCACGGCCGGAGCTCGCCATCGACCCAGATCAGCCGGTCCGCATCCCGAGAGACCGCAGGCGTCGAGGCGCTGTTTCCCACGGGCCGGAATGTATCAGAGGAAGATCGGCGCGAACGTGCAGCCGATCGATTTCCTGCCACGGATCCCTGCCCGATCGCTACTTCCGATGGGAACACCCAGTCCCCAGCCGAAGGAATCCCGATGAGCACCGCGATCCGCCAGGCCAGTCACGTCCTCGTCAGCGCCGCCCGCCTCTACAAAGAGCTCGCCCTCTCGGCCAGCGAGCTCTTCCGCGCCGAGACCTACCGCTCGCGCTAGCCGCGCGCCTCGCCGAGCCCCGGATCTCCGGTCCGTGCCGCACGCACCGCGCCCGGTTCGGCCGCCCCCGCCTCAGCCGCGCTCAGCTTCGTCCAGGCCGCGAGGGTCTCGTCCCGGCGTCGCATCGCCGCCGCCGTGGGTTCCTGCTCCTTGACCCAGGTTCGCGCTGCGAGCGCGATCGCGAACAGCATGGCGGCGATCGCAATCTCGAGGAAATCGCGCGGCGTGAGCGTCAGCAGCGTCGGTCGGTAGCTGGTCGTCAGGTAGACGACCTTCAGGACGAAGCCCACGAGCAGCGAAGTCCAGCCCGAGAGCAGCAGCAGATCGATCAGGGGTAGGACGGGCATCGCGGGGCCTCCTGGCACTGCACGCATCCTAAACCCGGCCGGGTCGTGCGGTCAATCGAAGCGCACGGCGCTGCGCGCGAGTTGCCGGCGCCCGGCCCATCTGCGCGATGGCATCACTCCGAGTCGACGCTACATTCGGCGCCCCGACGGCCCGCAGGGTCGCCGGCCCCGCCTGATCCCGGGTCCCCGGGCCGACGTAGCTCAGTTGGTAGAGCAGCTCACTCGTAATGAGCAGGTCGACCGTTCGAATCGGTTCGTCGGCTCCATTTCGCCTCCGCGATTCTCATCTGTCCGAGACACTTTCCCTAAGGCTCGGCCAACCACACACGAGACCACGATCGATCTGGTCCGGATTCGGCAGGATCCCCGCTGGCCCTCGGCGTTCGACCGATCGACGTTCGGATCGACTTCCGGGCGAGCGATTTCGATCGCCCTTCGTCGAACCCCTATCGTGGAACACCATGACGGCGCCTACATCGTCGGCGGAATCGGAACCGGCAACTGGCTGATCACGGTCGACCCCGCCTCGCTCAATCCCGGCGCGACGGCGACCTCCCGCGTCGCGCTCGTGACGCTCGAGAACCCGTTCGTGACCGGCCAGGACCTGCTCGTCGATGATCCGGCCTGCCGCGTGGTCGAGCCGTTCTGCGGCGACGGCACGCTCGACCCGGGCGAGGCCTGCGACGATGGCGACAACGAGAATGGCGACGGCTGCTCGGCGCTCTGCTCGCACGAGGGCGGCCGCGAAGGATGCACCCCGGGCTACTGGAAGCAGAGCCATCGCTTCGACTCGTACCCGGCTGAGTACGCTCCGTCGACCCTGTTCGTCGACGCCTTCGGCGTGAACGCCTTCCCGGGCGAGACGCTGCTCGACGTCCTCAATCAGGTCGGCGGCGGCCAGCGAGCCCTCGGACGACACGCGGTCTCGGCGCTCCTGAACGCCTCCGCGAGCGACGTGGACTACGACCGGACGACGGCCGAGTTCATCACGTCGTTCAACGCCGCCTATGCCTCGGGCTCGTACGAAACGGTCAAGAACGTGTTCGAGACCTTCAACGAGCAGGGCTGCCCGTTGAACGGACGACGAAACATCGTCGTTTCGACCTCGAGAGGGGGATTGCGCAGGCAATCCCCCTCTCTCGTTTCGGCGCCTTGATCCAGTGCGGGCGCCGTCGGGTGAACGCCCGATCCCCTGCTGCCGACAAGACCCCTTCGCAGCTCGATCAACCGCAGCGCCGTCCCGCGCCGGGCGCACCCGATGGGGCCATCGAGCCTCGCCTTGCGCGGGTACGAGCGACCCGTCGACCCGCTCAATCCATCGAACGATGCCCAGCCTGCGTCTCGGCGTGAGCGATCCGACCGCGATTGCGCAGGCCGGGGTCGAGGACTGCCTCAGGTCAACCACCGACTCTCGGATTCGATCTCAACAGAGCCCTGGCGATCGCCGAGAACCCTCGGGTCTCCCGCGAGATGGATCCCCTCGCCGAGCGGGCTGCGACAGCCTCGCCGGACAGACCGGAGGCCGCACCGGCGACGCGCGGGGCCACCCCCCGGAGCTCGAGGACCGAATCGACCTCTGTCCTTCGCCGGGGAATCGATTCGAGAGAAAGAAGAGAAGAAGATGCAGGCAGGAATGCAGGAAGGCGGGGAGCGCCGCGGGGTTGGCGACCGCCTCTTACGTTCTGGCGTCAAGCGACACCCCATCGCAGCGACGGCCGCAGGGCCGATCGTTGCCCTCAGCCTGCTGCTCGCGCCAGTCGTCTCCGCCGAGGAGGCGCTCGAGACCGCCCCGACGGTCGACGAGACGGCGCTGTTCAGCGAAATCCCGTCCGTCTTCGCGGCCTCCAAATACGAGCAGAAGATCACCGAAGCGCCGTCCGCCGTCAGCATCGTAACGGGGGACGAGATCCGCCAATTCGGCTACCGCTCCCTCAGCGAGGTTCTCGCCGGCCAGCAGGGCTTCTTCACGACCTCCGATCGGCTCTATGATCATCTCGCCGTGCGGGGCTTCGGGCTCGCCGGCGACTTCAACACGCGCGTCTTGATCCTGATCGATGGGCACCGCATCAACGACACCATCTACGGCTCGGGTCCGACGGGCAACGAGTTTCCCCTCGACATCGAGCTGATCGAGCGACTCGAGGTCGTCCGCGGTCCGAGCTCCGCTTTGTATGGAAGCAACGCCTTCCTCGCCGTCGTGAACATCGTGACCCGTCGCGGCCGCGACCTCGAGGGAACCGAGCTGCGCGCGGGGGCCGGCTCGCTCGAGACCTATCTCGCCCGAGCGACTCACGGCAAGAAGCTGGCCAACGGCCTCGAATACCTCGTCTCCGGGACCTATCAGGACACGGACGGGAACGACCGCCTCTATTTTCCGGAGTTCGACGATCCCCTCACGAACGATGGCATTGCTCGAGACGCCGACCACGACGAGGCCTACCGCCTGCTGGCCAACTTCGACTACCGAAACTGGCGGCTCCAGACGGCCCATGGATCCCGTGAGAAGAAAGTGCCGACGGCGCCCTACGAAACCGTCTTCGATACCGATCGGACGCGAACCGAGGACACCTACACCTGGGTCGATCTCAGCTATTCGGACGAATGGGGCGATGGCTGGTACGTCACGGGACGCGCCTTCTACGATCGCTACGTCTTTCGCGGCGAATACCTCTACGACGACGGCGATCCGGGGAATCCCGATCCGTTCGTCAACCGGGACGACGCGACCGGGCAGCGCTGGGGCAGCGAGCTCCGCTTCAACAAGCTGATCCTGGACCGACACCACCTGACGGCCGGTCTCGAGATCGAGCACAACTTCCAGCAGGATCAATCCAACAAGGATCTCGCGCCGAACTCGCTCTACCTGAACTCACGGGAGTCGAGATTCAACTTCGGCCTCTTCGCCCAGGACGACATCGAGATCCTGGAGAATCTCCACCTCGGTCTCGGCCTGCGCTACGACCATGACGGCGCCTTCGGCAGCACCGTGAACCCGCGCGGCTCGATCGTCTATGCACCCTGGGAAACGACCATCGTCAAGCTGCTCTCGGGCACGGCCTACCGTGCGCCGACGGCCTACGAGATCTACTACGAGGACAGCGAGGGCATCCAGGTCGGCAACACGGACCTCGATCCCGAGACGATCTGGACGACCGAGCTGGTCCTGGAGCAGGGGCTGCCCTCGAAGGTCCATCTCACCGCGTCGGCCTACTACAGCCAGATCGACGACCTGATCGCGCAGGAGCTGACGGGCTCCGGCGCGCTGCAATTCCAGAACGCGTCGAGCGCCCGAGCCTACGGTCTCGAGCTGCTGCTCGAGCGACGCTGGCGATCGGGCTTCGAGGCGACC
>CAZFKD010000195.1:6939-7523 GCA_964519695.1 uncultured Spirochaetaceae bacterium | reverse complement strand
CGACAAGCTGATCGGCGCGCTCCTGCGGGCGGGCATCGCGCCAGCGGAGGGCTTCGCCGCGGTCACGAGTCGCGCGAGCGTCGAGATGGTGCAGAAGACGGCACTGGCCGGGATCCCGATCCTGGCGGCGGTTTCGGCCCCGACGCAGCTCGCGATCCAATGCGCCCGCGACGCGAATCTCCTGCTCGCGGGCTTCGTGCGGGAGGATCGGGCGACGATCTACGCCGGGGCCGCGCGCGTGCGGGGCGGGGACTAGACGGCGTGGATCCCGAGAATCTCGTGCGCATGGCGAATCGGATCGGCGAGTTCTTCTCCGCGCTGCCCGATCATGCGGAGGCCTGCGACGGCGTGGCGACGCATCTGCGCCGCTACTGGGCGCCGCGGATGCGCCGCCAGATCCTGGCCCAGCTCGATCGCGACGAGGCTTCGGGACTGATGCCCCTGGTGCGCGAGGCCCTCGAGCGCCACCGCGCGAGGCTCGAGCCGACCGCCTGATCGGTCCTGGTTTCGTCGATCACTGCCCGTCCAGGTAGCCGAGCGCGCGCATCTGCGCCTCGAGGTGCGGGTCGAGGGGCAATTCCTCG
>CAZFKD010000195.1:4511-6929 GCA_964519695.1 uncultured Spirochaetaceae bacterium | reverse complement strand
GCGAGGTTGGTCGTCTCGCCCGGATCCGCGAGTCGGTCGTACAGCTCGACGGGCGCGAGCCGGTCTTGTGTCGTCGAGATCGTCCGAATGAAGGAGGCGACGGGCGTCCGGACGCTCTCGAGCTGGTTCACCGACGTATCGAGCGTCGAATAACATGCGGCGTCACCGGGCGGTGCGGGCGTGCCGTCGGCGGCGAGCAGGGCGGTGCCGGGCAGCTCGTCGGGAATCGCGAGGCCCGCGAGCGAGAGAAGCGTCGGCGCGAGATCGGTTTGGCTCACGAGCGCGCCGACCCTCGTTCCGGCGCCGTGGGATGCCGGCAGCTTGACGAGCAGCGGGACGTGCGTGACCTCGTGGTAGAGCGAGCGGCCGTGGCCCCAGTCGGCATGCTCGAGGAACTCCTCGCCATGGTCCGAGGTGAAGACGACGATCGCGTCGTCGTAGAGATCGAGGTCGCGCAGGGTCTCGAAGAGCCGACCGAGATGACGATCGAGCAGCTCGACGTCGCCGAGATAGGCGGACCGGAGCGCTCGCGCGAGCCCCGGGCCGCCAGCGCGATGTGCTTCGCTCTCGAGTAGGATCGGGCGGCCTCGCCGCGCTCCGTCGAAATAGGGATAGTGCGGATCCATGTAGTGCAGCACGGCGAAGAGCGGCCGCGCCGGGGAGGTCGACAGGCGCCGCAGGCGGGCGATGACGCGGTCGGTATAGAGGTCGGCGGGGACGTAGAACTGGCGGACGTCGTATCCGACGAGGCGCGCAGCCAGCGGATCGAGGGCGCGCCGAAACAGCGCGAGCCGCGTCGCGCCGGTCGGCGCGAGCAGGCGCGGCCGCGGCGGGTCGAGGTCGGTGTATTCGTCGAAGCCCTGGTCGAATCGCGCGGCGGCCGAGTTGTTCGGGTTCGCGTTCGAATGGCCGAAGGTGAAGTAGCCGCGGGCCCTGAAGCGCTCCGCCAGCGTCGTCGTCGCCGAGGGAAGTCGCGAGTTGCGATCGACCGCTCGATGCAGCCGCGGCGGCAGGCCGGTGAGGATCGACGCGAAGCCCGGCTTGGTCCAGGAGCTCTGGGCGCAGAGTGCATCGAAGACGATGCCTTCCCGGGCGAAGCGGTCGAGATGCGGCGTGTGGGCGACTGCGTGCAGGGGGTCCTCGGGCTCCTGCGTCGCCGGCGAGGCCTGCGCGTTCGCGGGACCGGCACGCTTCGGCTCCGATCCGCGCGCCGCAAGATCGAGCGCATCGGCGCGCAGGCTGTCCGCGACGATCAGGATCACGTGGGGGAGGGCTGCGGGCGACCCGCTCGCCGAGAAGGCCGGCGGTGGATCGGCGATGGCCGGGGTACGCGCGCGAGCAGGGGTGTCTTCGACCTCCCAGAGCGCGAAGGCGGTCGCGACGACGAGGCTCATGACCATCCACACGAGCGCGAAGCGAGCCGGTCCGGTCCGGACGGCGATCCGTGTCGCGATCCAGCCGAGGAGCGCGCCGATCGCGATCAGGGCGGCTGCGACGAGCAGCCTCGGGAGCGGACGCTCGTCCGGTGCGAGCGACTCGTCGAGGTAGTAGCGCCAGCGGCCGATCGTGAGCGCGGCGAGCAGGAAGCACGCGAAGACGGCGCGGACGCCGATCGGCTCCGCGATCGAGGCCCGCGTTCGCCGACGAGCGGAAGCGGAAGCGAGCCAGCCGCTCGCGAGCTCGACGAGCGCACCGAAAGCGGCGAAGACGACGGCGGTCGCCGCGCCGGCCCAGAGCACGAGTTGGGCCGTCGTCGCGACCTCGTCGCGGGTCTCCAGCCAGACCACCTCGAAGACGCCGAAGGCGAATCCGCAGGCCGCCCCCGTGAAGCCCCCGCGTGCGAGGCGGGCGCGGGCCGCGGGCTGCGATCCGCCGGGGCTCACAGATTGTCCCGATAATCCGCCTCGATGGCGTCGTCGATCTGGCGCGCGACGGATTCACCCGCGCCCGTGCGTTCGGCGAAGAGCGCGCCGAACGAAACGCGGTGGCGTTCTCCCCATTGCTCGGGGGACCAGAGCCCCGCGCGGAGCAGGGCCTTGCCGCAGTGGAGGAAGCATTCGTCGATCCGGACGCGGATCGCGAGCAGGGCGGGGCGGCCGCGGGAGGCGAGCCGCACGAGCAGCGCCGGATCGCGTGTCAGCTCTGCCCGGCCGTTGATGCGCAGGGTCTCCGGCGTGCCCGGGATCATCAGGATCAGGCCGACGTGCGGATTCTGGAGCAGGTTGCGATGGCCGTAGACGAGCCGATTGCCGGCGCGGTCGGGGATCACGATCGTCCGATCGTCCTCGATCAGGACGAAATGTTGAAACTCGCCGACAAAGTCGGCATCGCGATTGTTTCGCTGAACGAAGTAGCGTGATCAAATGATTCGCGATCCCAATCCGGTACAAGAAGGAACACAGTGCTCGCTTGACCGGG
>CAZFKD010000195.1:0-4501 GCA_964519695.1 uncultured Spirochaetaceae bacterium | reverse complement strand
ATCAGGACGAATCCGGGACCGTCGCCCTTCGGCGACGCATCGAGCCGGCCGTCGCGGTCGCTCGTCGCGAGGATCAGGAAGGGCGCTCGTTCGAGGAATGCACGCGTCGGTGCGTCGAGCCGATCCAGGATCTTGGTTTCGACGCCGGGGAGCTCTTCGCCGACGAGGCTGCGGAGCTCGGCTTCGTCATCGATGCGATGGGGATCGTCTTCGCTCATCGCGCGCACGGCTTCGACATCAACCCCCCCCTCGGCGGATCGGAGAACGGCCAGCCGCCACTCTATCACGCGCGAAGGGTCCGGTCCGATCGGTCGGGCGCAGTGCGCGGATTCATGCGCGCCCGGTCTGACTCACCTCGCGAGCGATCTCCGGCTGTACGGCGCGGCGTTCCTCTTCGCTGAGCAGCTCGAAGGAGAGCAGGTCGATGTGCGGCGCACGGCCCGCTTCGGGGACGAGCGAGAGCGTCGCCCAGGGCGAGCCGGCCGAGCGGCCGAAGCTCAAGACCGCGAGGACCTCGCAGCGATCGTTTCGGAACGACTCGTCGTCGATCTGCTCGGTCAGGAAGCGGGAGAAGCCGCCGTGGCCCGCGCGAAAGGCTTCCGCCGCGACGTCGATGCCACCGGGCGCGCCGCAGACGACATAGCGGATCCGGTCGTGGGTATAGCTTCGTGTCGCGATGCGATCCGCGCGCTGGGCGGTCTTCACGAGCTCGCCGGCCGCCATCGCGAGCGCGCCACGCAGCTCGTCCTCGAAGGCCCGCTCGACGAAGGCGGCGAAAGCCGGCGAGAGCGCGGCGACCCGCTCGAGATGGTCGTCGAGGCAGGCGCGATAGACGGCGCTCGTCGAGGCGTCGAAGAGGGGGCGCGCCCCGTCGTGGGGCAGCGGCTTCGGCGAAGGCGTATCCGACGATCGTTCGGCGCTGCGTGCAGGCTCCGCTCCGCGTGCGGAGATCTCTTGGCGTGCGATCGGCGCGCTTCGCTCCGGCCGTTCGCTGCGCCAGTGGACGGGCGGCGCGCTCGTCGACGGCAGCACGACGGTCGCGCCGCTCGGGACGTGTCCTGGCGCGACGAACATGAGGTCCACGTCGGCGAAGCGGACATGGTCGCCGCCCTTGAGCGGGACACGCTCGCCCGGGCGGAGCCGGACGTCGCGATGCTTCGTCCCGTTCGTGCTGCGCAGATCCTCGAGCCAGTAGCGTCCGCCGTCGAGCTCGATCACCGCGTGCTCGCTCGAGATGGTGTCGTCCCGGATCACGATCTCGTTGTGGGGATCGCGGCCGACGCGCGTGAGGCCGGCGACGAGCGGGAGCGCGCGTCCGGTCTCGCCGAGCACGCCGCCGACGTCGAGCAGCTGCGCGATCGGCGGTGCCGCCTCGGCGCGCCGTGCGCTCCGGGGCGGGCGCAGGTGGCGCTGCGCCCCCCAGAGTCCGCCGGCGATCAGCAGGGCGGCGATCGGAAGCCAGGCGATCCGTCCGGTGAAGAGCGTCGTCCGGGGGCCGTCGTCTGGACGCCCTTCCGCGTCGATTCCCGTCGTCGCCGCGGCTTTCGCTGCCGGACCGGGCATCGCGGCCGAGACGTCGGGGAGCCGGGCCGTCCCGGTCTCGCCGGCTGCCGGAGCCTCGCCGTCCGTTGCCGCCAGCGCCGGCGGCTGAGAGAGCTGCGCGAGGATCCGGCCCGCGACCTCGCCGAGCGCGTCGGCCCGCAGCGCGCGGAAATAGTCTCCGTCGGTCTGGCGGGCGAGGGATTGCAGGAGCTGATAGTCGGCGCGGTCGGTGAAGGCGAGGCTGAAGATCCGGACGCCGAGCGTGCGGGCTTCGGCGGTCAGGTCGCTGCGGAGCCAGGCCGACGCCTCGCGATCGCGGGCCGGATCGCCGGTATCGAGCTTGCCGTCGGTCAGGAAGACGATCGCCTGGAGGCCGCCTTCGGGCTTCGATTCGCGCAGCGCGTAGAGCGCCCGCTCGATGCCATCGGCGCTGCGCGTGCGCTGTCCGGAGTAGTCGAGGGCGGCGAGGGCGGGGGCCAGCGCCTCGCGCGGCGCGCGTGCGAGAGACCCGGCGACCGGCGTCAGTGGGAGCGCGACGGTCACGTCTTCGTCGAAGACGACGATGCCGATGCGCGCCGGGAATGCTTGCTGCCGCGATCGTTCGGCGAGGGAGGTCGTGAAGTCGATGACGGCTTCGCGCGTCATGAACCGGGGATCGTGCGTCCGCATGCTGCCCGAATTGTCGAGCACGAAGACGACGTCGACGGGGGCGGCGGCATGAGCGGGGCGCGCGGTGGCGAATCCGCCGACCAGGAGCGCGAAAAGGGCGAAGAGGGCGAGGCCGATCGCCGTCGCGCCGACGCTTCGGCGCCGGGTCGAGCGGGGGGCTTCGTCTCTCGGCGCGGTCGCGCGCGGCGTCGGCATTCGGGCTCCTTCCGGAGCGGCGGCTCCGGACGCATGGACAGAGCTTGCCACCCGCCCCGCGCGGTCGCTCGCTCGGGAGGGGGCAGCGCGCCGGCAACTCGCCGGATCTCGGGCCTGCTCCGATGTGGGTTCCCGTCCCCTCGGATCGGGGACTCGGGCCGAGCCTGGGAAGAATCGGCGCGATCGAGGCGCCGGGGATTTCGGGGGGTCGGGGGCGTGCGGGCTGTGTTATCCCCCGTCCGGGCCGCGTCTCCCCCGCGGCCATGAGGAGCTGCCCGGTGTCGACGTCATCCCCTGGATCCGTGCCGCGCTCGCGGCTCCGGCGCGTGATGTCGTGGTCGCTCGTCGCGCTGGTGCTCGCGCCGCTGGTGGCCTGGATCGGGATCACGCTCGTCGTGAAGCTCACCCTCGCGCGCGAGGTGCCCCTCGCCCAGCTCTTCCCGGTCGTCGGGCGGGGGATCTTCGGGAGCATCGGTTGTGCGCTGGGCGGCTGCGAGGCCGAGCTGATCGAAGGCATGACGATGAAGATCTTCGACGATCGGCTGACCGAGGGGACGCTCGTCTCCCTCGACGTCGACGAGCGCGGGCGTGTGCTCGTCGCGGAGTCCCACCGGCGCGATGCCGGCGCCGACGACAATCGACGCAGGGATTGGCTCGACGCGGACCTCGCTTCGCGCAGCCTCGAGGACCGACTGGCGTACTCGCGCGATGCGATCGCGCGCGGTGCGATCGCGGAGGCCGACCACTTCACGCGCGAGTCGGATCGCCTCGTCGCGATCGAGGACACCGATGGAGACGGCGTCGCCGATCGCCGCGCCGAGCTCGCGGCCTGGAACGAAGAGCTGACGGGCCTCGTCGCCGGTGTCGAAGCGCGAGAGGGCAGCATCTGGGTCGCGAACATCCCGTCGATCTACCGCATCGAGGACCGCGACGCGGATGGCGTCGCGGAGGCGCAGCAGGAGCTCGTGCGCGGCTTCGGGATCAAGACTTCGCTCGGCGGCCACGACCTGCACGGCTTCGCGTGGGGCCCCGACGGCAAGCTCTACGTCTCGATCGGCGATCGCGGGTATCGCGTCACGTGGCCCGATGGGCGCGTGCTCGAATCCCCGCTCGGGCCCGGTCGCGGCGCGGTCTTCCGGATGAATCCCGACGGAAGCGACTTCGAGGTCTTCGCGGTCGGCCTGCGCAATCCCCAGGAGCTCGCCTTCGACGATTTTGGCCACCTCTTCACCGGCGACAACAACGGCGACGGCGGCGATCCGGCGCGCTTCGTCTACGTCGTCGAGGGCGGCGACACGGGCTGGGCGATGCCCTATCAGAGCCTCGCCGGCGACTACGTGCGCGGCCCCTGGATGGCCGAGCGACTCTTCGATCTCCAGCACGAGACGCAGCCCGCCTGGATCCTGCCGCCGATCGCGCAGATCGGGAACGGCCCCTCCGGCCTGGTCCACTATCCGGGTCTCGGCCTGCCCGAACGCTATGCGAACCATTTCTTCCTCTGCGACTACGCGTACGTCTACGGGCAGAGCGGCATCTGGTCGTTCGCGGTCGAGCCGAAGGGCGCGGGCTTCGAGCTGGTCGATCGACACCGCTTCATCTGGTCCGTGCTGACGCCGGATTTCGATTTCGCCTGGGACGGGCGGATGTTCGCCGTGCTCTTCGACCAACTCGGAGACGGCCGCGGCATCGCGACCTTCGAGCACGCGGGCGCGCGTGCGGATCCGCGGGTCGCCGAGCTCGCCGCGGCCGCGCGCGTCGCGATGTCGACGCGCGCGCCGGAAGAGCTGCTCGCGCTGCTGGCGTTTCCGGATCAGCGCTTGCGCCTGCGCGCCCAGTTCGAGCTGGCGAGTCGGCGCGAGATCGCTCCGCTCGCGGCCCTCGCGCGGGACCCGCAGGCCGAGGCCGTCGCGCGCCGGCATGCGATCTGGGCTCTCGGTCAGATCGGCGCCGAGGGGATGCGCGCGCTCGAGCCGGGTGCTGCCTGGCTCGAGGCCGCCGACGAAGACCTGCGCGCCCAGCTCGCGCGGGCAGCGGGGAACGCCGGTGCCTCGGACTGGCTCCTGACGCTGCGGGGCTGGCTCGGCGATCCTTCCCT